>JBGPJS010000184.1:0-7491 GCA_041485505.1 Gemmatimonadota bacterium
AAGCTGACGAAGCTGACCAAAGAACAGGCGGAGTACATCGGGGTGAAGTCCGAGGGGCCGTATAAGCCGGAACACTACCGGTACTAGGGATTGTTGGATTAGGGATTGGGAGATTGGGGGATTGGCAAGTCTTGACGGTGGCTCAGCGGGGCGGTGCGCGAATGCGGACCGCCCCCGCTCATTTTCGGGGGGATGGGAAGACTTCATACTCCCTTCAAGCAGCCGGGGCCAAGATGTACCGTTTGCCGGCAACAACGGCGGCGCCCCAAGCCCCATCCCCGAGGACCAACCATGACCGCGACCACAGCCCCCGCCCCCACTCCAGCACGCAGCCCCCAGTTCGACATGGCCCTCGTCCAGCGTGGGGCCCGGCTCAGGCGGTCGCCCTACTTTCAGGCGACCCAACGTTATGGTTCCCGAGCCTACACGGTCTACAACCACATGTTCTTCCCCGTCTGCTTCGACGATCCCGAGGCCGAGTACTGGGCGCTGCTGAACGAGGTTACGGTGTGGGACGTAGGCGTGGAACGCAACGTCGAAATTACCGGGCCCGACGCCTTGGTGTTCACCAACCTGCTCACTCCCCGGGATCTCACGAGATGCCTGGTGGGACAGGGAAAGTACGTGGTCATCACCGCCGAGGACGGTGGGATCATCAACGATCCCGTGCTTCTCAGGCTGGGCCAGAATCACTTCTGGCTGGCCCTCGCCGACAGCGATGTGCTCTTCTGGGCCAGGGGAGTTGCCGTTCATGCCGGGCTTCACGTCACCATCGCCGAACCCGATGTCTCTCCCCTTCAGATTCAGGGACCCAAGTCGAAGGGCGTGATCACCGCCCTCTTCGGACCTGCGGCGGCCGGACTCCACTACTACCACTTTCTCGAGACGACGCTCGGGGATATCCCGGTGATCGTGACCCGCACCGGATGGACCGGCGAGGTGGGGTTCGAGATCTACCTTCGTGACGGGGCCAAGGGCGACGAACTCTGGGAGCGGGTGATGGCGGCGGGCCGCCCCTTCAATATCCGCCCAACCGGCCCGTCGGACATCCGGCGCATCGAGGCGGGCATACTCAATTGGGGGGCCGACATCACTCTGGAGGACACGCCTTACCACGTGGGACTGGAACGGCTGATCGACCGCGACAAGGGGGCGGACTACATCGGGAAAGCGGCCCTCGCGCGGGTGCGGGCAACCGGGGTGGAGCGGAAGCTGGTAGGCATCGAGATCGCGGGTGACCGAATCGAGTTCAACCCGGTCAAATGGCCCGTCCTCAACGACGGCCGGCCCGTAGGCCATGTCACTTCGGCGATCCATTCGCCCCGGCTCGGGAAGAACATCGGCTACGCCATGGTACCCCTCGCCTGTGCGGACCTGGGCACTCGGCTGACTGTGCTGATCCCGGGCTCCGCGGCACGGGTGGCGACCGTGGTTGCCAAACCCTTCGTGGACCCCCGCAAGGCGATTCCGAAATCCTGAGCCGGATGCCGGCGGTTCACCCCGCCAGACACCTGCTTGCGACGTCCCCCGGCCGGATCTAGAATCCTCGGCGGGGGACTGGCTTTTCTATCAACTTGGGGATGAGACCTTGGAACACCGAATTTGGTGCCGGATCTCAGCCGCCACCCTGATCGCCTCGATGACGATTGGGTCAGGCCGGAGCGGATTGGCTCAGCAGGCCGCCGTGCTGCCCGCACCGGCGTATCGTCCGCCCGCCGATTCCGAGATCCCCAACGACGAGCTCGGGCGCACAATCCGCCGAGGCCAGGCCCTGCTTGCCGCCACGCGGGACAGTCTGCCCGGCTACGTGGGCAACAGCCTCTGCTGCATGAGTTGCCATCCCGATGAGGGGCGGCGCCCTAACGCCATGCCCTGGACCGGCGTCTACGGCCGCTATCCCCAATACCGGAGCCGCAGCGGTTCCGTCAGTCTCATCGAAGACCGGATCAATGACTGCTTCCAGCGGAGCATGAACGGAAAGGCCCTGACCGGGAACAGCCCGGACATGCGGGACATCATCGCGTACCTGGCTTTTCTCTCGAAGGGCATTCCCCAGGGCGCCACCGTACCGGGTCAGGGCCTGCCCAAGCTCTCGATCACCACCGGCGATACTTCCGAGGGAAAGGACGTGTTCACTTCCACCTGCGTCCGCTGCCACGGTCTCGAGGGCCAGGGTACCGCCCTGGCGCCACCACTCTGGGGACCCCAATCCTTCAACATCGGGGCGGGGATGGCGCGGGTGCGCACCGCGGCCGCATTCATTCGCAACAACATGCCTTTCGATATTCCGGGCTCGCTCAGCGACCAGCAGGCCTTCAACGTGGCGAAGTACATCATCTCCCGCCCCCGGCCCGACATGCCGGGCAAAGAGTACGACTGGCCCAACGGCGATCCGCCGCCGGATGTGGCGTATGAGACGATCGCGGCCAAGCGCAAAGCCGACAGCACTGCAAGGAAGGCGTCCGGACCTTGACCGGCACGAATGGGCCACGGTCGGACCCAGAGAACGCAGACAAGCTGCAAACGCACTTCTCCCCAGCCTGAGGATCTTCAGATGCCCGACTTCTTCTCCTCGCTCACCCGCCGTCGTGATTTTCTCAGCCGGGTCGGCGCCGCCGTCGCGCTCGGCCTCACCGCCCGGCTTCCAGTGCCCGCGGCCCTCGCCGCCGAGACGCCACCGGACCCGGATCCGGTTGACACCGCGGACAAGTGGCTCGATGGGCTCAAGGGTAAACATCGCCAACTCTTCGATATGCCGGCGCCCAACAGCGGTATCCCTCAGCTCCACATCCGCAATTACATGGTCACCTATCGTGAGGCCTATGGCCTGACGGAAAAGGACGTTAACGCGGTGGGGACGCTCTACGGGACGACCACGCCGCTCGGGTTCACGGACGAGATGTGGGAGAAGTACAAGTTCGGCGCGGCCCTCAAGATCGACGATCCCGCCGCCAACGCACCGCTGGTCCGGAACTGGTTTGCGCATCCGAAGGAGGGGGATCCGTTTGCGTTCGGATTCTTCGATTCGTCGATTGAGGCGCTCCAGGCCAAAGGGGTGGTATTCATCCTCTGCAACAACGCGCTGAATTTCTGGGTGGGGAGACTCTCCAAGGGTGGCATGGGGACCACAGACGAGATCCGGGCCGACCTGCTGGCCCATATGCTGCCGAAGGTGGTGTTGGTCCCCGGCATGGTGGTCGCGATCAACAAGGCACAGGAGCGGGGATTGAGTTACATGTATCTCGCGTAGGGGGGTGGTGAGGAGGCGGTAGCGGCGGATGAGGCGGTCGAGGTGCCGCCACTCCGGCTTGTCGAAACGGGCGGCTTTCTCAAGGCCCCACTTCGTCTATTGCCGGCAGGGGGTATGGGGGTCGCCCTTGGGGTGGTCCAGCGCGGGCCGGCGATCCGCGTTCGCAATGCGGAGGGCCACGTCACGGACCATGCGCGCCACCCGGGCCATGTCGGGGTAGTCGATGTACTGGGGCTCATCCGTCACCTGGTGATAGTCCAGGTGCTCACCGCGGGAAAGAGCAACACTCGGGATCCCATACCGGGCGTAGTTGTAGTGGTCCGCGCGGCAATAGTACTGGAGTGGATGCCCCGGAACATCGTAGGCGTAATTGAACACAAAAGGGGTTGGCTGTGCGGCGTTGGCGGCCTCCAGCAGATCACCGAACTCATTGCTGAGCCGGCGGGCCCCGATCACCTCGAGGTAGGTCGGTCCTCCTTCCGGCAGATCCGCGGCGGTACCGCGCCCGACCATGTCCTGATCGATTTCGCCCACGATCGAGTCGATTGGCACCGTGGGATGATCGGTGAACCAGCCCGAGCCGATCAGTCCCGATTCCTCGCCGGTGTGGGAGACGAAGAGAATCGATCGCCGGGGGCGATCGGGCGCGCTGGCCAACGCCTCGGCGATCTCGAGAATGGACACGGTGCCGGTCCCGTCGTCATCGGCGCCGTTGTAGATCGAATCCGGCCGGGCCCGGTGCACCCGCCGGAGGCTGTCGAGGATGATCCGGATGCGAGTGCCTTCATCCGCGGTTGCCGCTCGTTCGGGGCTATCCGCGCCCATGGGCCGGACCACCCGGTTGAAGGCGCGAATGGAATCGTGGTCCACCGGCTGGTGCCCGAACCCCACGTGATCGTTGTGCGCGGTGAGTGAAACGTATTCGCCGTGGAGGCGGGGATCGCTGCCGGGCAGGATGGCAATCACATTGCGGGCCCGATAGGCAACCGGAACCCGAGGGGAGTCGAACGCCCCGTGCACCGTCCGACCACGGAAGCCGGGCACGGCGCCCGCCAGCGGCCGGCCGAGCAGGATCTCCGCGGCGCGGGGCGTGAGGAGAAGCTGAGGCGGTACCAAATCCTCGCGGGAGGAATCGGTGACGAGAAAGCCGTTGCGGACCTGCGCCACGCGCTCCGGCGGCAACAGATCCAGTTGCGCCACCGCGAGCGCGGCGGCAGCGGTGAATCGCGGGTTCCTGGCCGGGACCGAGAGGAAGACGTAGCGCCGCTGACGGTCGAGGCCCGGCAGATTGCTCAGGAGAACCAGCCTCCCGCTGGCCTCCGACGCCGGAATCCAGGTGGACGAATCCTGCACCTCGCCGCCGAATACAACTTCGACGCCATCGATCGGACGGGGCCGGGTCGGAAGTCCGGCGGGCAGAAAGTCCGCGCCCAGCCTGAACGCGATATCGTCGACCCGCAGGGTGGAGTGCTCGTCTGGGGTCTGGCGGAAGAAGGGAACCGTCTGGAAAAAGGTGCCCCCTTCACCGCCGGGCATCAACCCAAGCCGGCGGAATTCGGAGGCCACATAGTCGGCGGTCTTGTAATTGCCATCGGTGCCCGGCTCGCGGCCCATCATGGAGTCCGCCGCGATGGCGTACAGACGGAGCGACAGGTCCTCGGGAGTGATCGCCGCGCTGGTCCGACCGCCCGCCGGGGATAGCGTCGGTGCCCCCCGCGCGCAGGCCAGGGTCAGGACCGCAAGCGAAACCAGGCGAGCGCGCATGGGGGCGGCCTTGGGCTCAGAGCCGATAGAGATAACTCAATTTGAGGAAGAATCCATCGGTGGCCCGGGTGAGATTCTGGAATTTAAAGGCCCGCGGCTCGTCGAGGGTGCTACCGTAGCCGGCAAAGAGCACCGTGCCCGGGGTGGGCTGGTAAGAAAACAGCACATCGCCGCGGAAGACGTTGCGGTTGTCCACGGCGCTCCGGAGGTAGCCCTGGCCGGTCCGGAAGAGGATCGGCCCATGGGTGCGGCTGTCATCCCGCAGCGAATCGGTATGCTGGGCTTCGTACTGGCCCACCAGCCGGATGAAGACCGACCGGGCAAGCTGGTACTCGATCTTGAGACGGGGGATCCGACCCTCGTTGACCAGGCTGCCGTCACTCCTCCGCCACACCTTCTGCCAGAAGTAACTGAACTCCATGCGCAGCTTGTTGGTGGGCCGGAGGTTCAGGCCACCCTGGGCAAAGAGCAGCCACGAGGAGGACCATTCGAAGAAGTTCTCGTCGTGACCGTAGAGCGCGAAGGCAAAGCCGTCGAGCTTCTTGAACTGCGGCGTCACGACCTGCAGGAACCCCTCGAAATTGGGAATCGTCGGCACCCCGGTGAAGGGGAGGGTGTCCAGCCCGCCACCGGTCTTGGGCACCTCGATGGCGTAGTTGGCGAAGAGCCCCGAGTCGTAGCCGAACGACTCGATGAACAGCCCGCCGCTCAGGGCCCAGCCACCGCGCACGGTCGCGTTGGCGTTGAAATGGATCTTCTGGTCCTGGATGTTCCGCCCGTGAATGAAGTTCTGGTATTGCCAGGTCCCATACAAGGCGATATCGCCGGTGAAGCGCTGGAGCCAGCCGCCGGGTTTTCCGTAAATAGTGTAGCTGGGATTAACGAGGGCCTGGACCACGCCGGTCCGGCCGATGAATCCGCTGCCGGCACGGAAGTCGTCGGCGATCGCGTTCAAAGAGTTGCGGAAGCCGAAGGCGTGGCCGTTGCGGTCAAAGCGGGCTTGCCACAGTGGCGCCGTGGTCGTAACGCCGTTCTGGCGAGTCACGCTGCCGGCCAGCTGGTATTCGGCGCTGTACACTCCGCCGAAGAGGATCCGGCCGTCGAGATCCGCCACCCGGTTGTAATCACGGCCATCGATCCTGTCGGTATAGGCAAAGCCGATCCGGGACTGTTTCCCGATATCGCGCTGGGCCCGGAGCACGTTGGTGACCGGATGATCCACACCGGAGGAAGAGCCGGCGTGTCCATCCACCGCCGAGAGGAATGCCAGATTGGTTCCGAAGGACTTGCCGGTGAGCTTCACGGCGGCCAACGGCTGCACGATGCGCCGAGTGTAAATGAGTTGATTGGGGGTGGTGAAGTTCTCGATCCCGTCGAGGAAGAACGGCCGCTTTTCGGAAAAGAAGAGGGCCTGCCGTGGATCAAAGGCGATCTGGCCCACGTCGGATTCCACCTGGGAAAAGTCGGGGTTTACACTGGCATTGAGGGTGAGGTTGTCGCTGACGCCCCAGCGTGCGTTGCCGCCGATTCCCGGCCTGGCAAAATCGTAATTCCAGTTCCCGGTGCTGTCGGGCCCGCCATTCACCTTGGAGGTGAATTCCGGGTTGAGGTCCACCACAAGTCCACGCCGCAGATCTTCCAAACCGGTCAGGGCGCCGGACTGACCGAGGAACGACGCGCTGGCGCGCTTGGCGGGGGCCCAGGTGTCCTCGAACCCGGAGTGCTTCACCTGGCGCACCAGGTTCAGGCTCCAGGTGTGCTCCCGCCCCCGCTTGTAGTGGAGACTCTTGAAGGGAATCCGTACCTCGACCTCATAGCCGTAGGGCGTAACCCGCCCGCGTGATTGGAAGACGTAGTCAGGGCTGAGGTCGGGGGACTCACGCGCGGCCACACCACCGGTAAAGCCGGTCTGCTGGCTTCCGCTCTCGACCAGCGCGCCGTCGGCCTGGACCCCGAGCGGATTCACCGCGAAGAAGGTGGCTTGGCGCCCATCGTTGAAGGTGCCGAGGAGAATCTGCACGTTGTCGTCGGCAAAGATCTTGTCGCGGTTGGCCAGGGTGGCGTGTACCTCGCCGTGCGCTTCGTACGCCCGGATACCGAAGTAGATCGCGCTGGGAGAGTACCAGATCAGGACCTCGGTCGAGTCCTGCGCGGGGACGCCATCATTGGGTGAGAACTGGGAGAATCCGCGGAGCACCGCGGCCTGGGACCAGACCGGTTCGTCCAGAACCCCATCTACGGTGATCTCGGCTTCCTGCCTTGGCGGGCGGACCGAGAGGCCACCCGAGCGGCCGTCGTAGACCACTCCGGAGGAGTCGGGCACGGCCCCGCCGAGGGCAAGAAGGAGCGGAAGGATCATTGCTGGGTCGGTCCGGTGTCGTCAGGGATGCCCGGTCTACGGCAAGAGCGCAGGGGGAGTTTCGCTGCTGGAGTACCGGGATGCAAGGTGAATCGTAGAGGGGCAGAGGGGCGGTCAG
>JBGPJS010000185.1:0-7489 GCA_041485505.1 Gemmatimonadota bacterium
CGGCAGTTCACCGGTGAGCATCTGATATGCCACGATGCCGAGGGAGTACTGGTCGGACAGCGCCGTCACTTCATCGCCGAGACAGGCCTCGGGGCTGAGAAAACTGGGGGTCCCGACCATGGTCCCGGTCTGGGTAATGCCCGGAGACTGGATCGCTTTGGCGATCCCGAAGTCGGTGACGACGGCGAATCCGTCTTCGTCCACCATGATGTTGCCGGGCTTCACATCCCGATGGATGATCCCCCGGCGGTGGGCATGGTCGAGCGCCGCGCCGACCTCGGTGAGGATGCTGCGCACCATCGGGAAGGGAAGCGGGCCGGTTTCCCGCAGGATGGATTCGAGCGACCGCCCCGGGATGTACTTCATGACGAAGTACAGCGCCCTCGGGTCCTCCTTGACCGCGTAGATCGGGATGATGTGGGGGTGGCTGAGCGAGCCGGCCGTCCGGGCCTCGCGCCGGAAGCGCTCGGCCAAGCCAGGGCCCTGGAGCAGCGTGGGAGACATCAGCTTGATGGCCACCTTGCGCTCCAGGGCCAGATCGTTGGCCAGGAAGACCGCGGCCATCCCTCCCTGGCCCAGTTCTCCTACGATTTCATATTCCCCGATGGTGACCTGCTTCAACAGCTCCATCTGCTCGGGGATCTGCATGAAGGGATCAGTACTCACAGTGGGGGAGACCAGGCCAGACACGGTCTCCGTTCCCGGAGACGCCTCGTACCCGCAGCCGGGACAGAAGCGCATCCCGGCTTCGAGCGCGCCGTGACACTGGGGGCAAACGGTGAGTTCGGTCAAGCGGACCTGCCGACTGCTCGGAAGAGGCTGTCGCGAGTGAACGCGGAAAAACGCGGATTGCTCGCCCTGCACTCACAGTGCTTCAGTTAGAATACGCCCGCCGCAGGGAGAAAACCAGAGGGGTACCCTGGCTCCGGCTCATTTGACCTCCTCCGCCCGGATCTGCCGCCAGCCCTGGGGACCGAGGGTCAGGACCACATTCTGCCGGCGGTCCTTGTGATCGGTCTTGCCCTTTCGGGTGACCCCCTGGCTGTAGATGATGCTGGCGTACGCCATCTGGTCCTGCCGGGTCACGCTCAACACCGTGTAGCTGGCCTCGATGCGGGTTACGTCGCCGTCTTCAAACATCGAGCGCCAGGAATTCTCCTGGTATTGCGTGAGGTTGGAAAGGAGCCGTTTCACTTCACCCAGCTGGCGGGCCTCGATCGCGTGTGCCAGCTCCTGGTAGAAGCCTGCCACCGCGGCTGAATCGCCGATGGGTTGCCCGGCCGTGGGTGGGGGGGGCGATGGCGGTGCGGTGGGCGGCGTCCGGGAGGGGACCGGGGCCCGCGAGGCCTGGGTCGATTTTTCCGCCCCGTCCCAGAGCGCCGTCGCGCGGGTGAGCAGGACCGCCGCGTCCGCCTTGCGGCCCGACCGCGCGAGGGAGTCGGCGATCCGATTGAGTGAGTCGGGTTCGTTGATCGCTTTCGCGGTCGCCCCCGCGGCCACCGCACGCTGCCGAGCCATCGTCGCCGTGGCGCTCACGGTCAGATACAGGCTGTCGTTGTCGGCGGCGGCCGCTGCCGGTGCCGGGGGGGCCTCCCCCCGCCGCGCCACCATCCAGACCGTGGTGAGGAGCCCTGCCGCGGCGGCGACGATCCAGAGCCGGGAGACGCCCAGCCGGACGGCCACCCGGGGTGGAACCACCGGGGTGCGCCGTGGGGCCGGCACCGGACTGGTTGGCGTGCCGAGCTGCTCCAGCGTCAGCCGATCCGGCCGATTCCGGGCCAGGGCGCCAATGGCCACGCGCACGCTGTCGTCGGTTGGGGGGAGGGCCTCGGCGATGGCGTTCACCGCCTCCCTTACGGTCGGCCACCGCTCCTCCGGCCCCTTGGCGAGCATCCGCATGACGGCGGCCGAGAGCGCCGGAGGGCAGTCGGGCCGCAACTCCCCCAGGGGGCGCGGGGCGGCGTGCACCTGGGCGTACATCACACCCATGCTCGAATCGGCGGTGAAGGGCAGTTGGCTCGTGATCATCTGATAGGCGACGACTCCGAGTGCGTACTGGTCGGACTGGGCGGAGACCGGTTGTCCGCTGCACGCCTCGGGGCTCATGAAGCTGGGCGTTCCCACGGTGGTACCGGTCTGGGTCAGGCCCTCGGCATCGGTGTTCTTCGCGATCCCGAAGTCGGTGACCAGCGCGAAGCCCTCCTCGTCTACCATGATGTTTCCCGGCTTCACGTCGCGGTGGATGATCCCTTGCCGGTGGGCGTAGTCCAGAGCGCCACCGACCTCCACGAGGACGCTCCGCACCAGGGGAAGCGGGAGAAGTCCCACCTCGCGGATGATCGAGTCCAGCGGTCGCCCCGCCACATACTTCATCACGAAATAGAGGGCGTGGGCCTCCTCCTTGACCGCATAAATCGGGATGATGTGGGGATGACTGAGCGAGCCGGCCAGGCGCGCCTCCCGCTTGAACCGCTCGACCAGACCGGCGCCAGGGAGCCGCTCGGGAGCCATCCACTTGATGGCCACCTTCCGGCCCAGGGTGATGTCGTGAGCCAGGAAGACGGTGGCCATCCCGCCGCTGCCGAGCTCGGCGAGAATTTCGTATTCGCCGAGGGTGGCCTCGCGCAGTTGCTCGATGAGGGGGGAGGGGGTCTGGAAGGCGCCGGAAGGCATAGCGACGGTGGTCACCCCCTGCTGGTCCCACGCCACGTCGAAGCCGCAGCCCGGACAGCGACGCGCGCCGGGCTCGATGGTCTCGCTACAGCGGGGGCAAGCGATGGTCGGGCTCATGTCTGAAACCATACCGCGGGCGCGGAACCCTCGCCAGAGCGGAGCGCCCCATCTCACTCCCCCAATCCCGGAATCCCCTAGTCCCCAATCCCTCAATCCCTCAATCCCTCAATTCCTCAATCCCTCAATCCTCCCCCGGTCTCCAGTTCCTCTCCTTCAAGTCCGTCATCAACTGCAACACCTCTTCGCGTTCCGCATGGGTCGGGAGCAACAACAGGTCACCAGGCCGCGCCCACCGGAGAGCCTCGCGCACCGCCGCGATCTCCGACCCGGCCCGCACGATCGAGTCGGGCGTCGCACCAAGGCGGATGAATTCCGTCTCGAGAATGTCGCTCGCTTCGCCCAAGGGGCGCCCTCGCAAATACTTCTCCATTTCCTTGAGCACGATCCGATCCGGGTGGAAGCTCCAGGCGCTGCGGGCAAACGCCCGGATCGCGCGGGTACTCCGATCTCCCGCCTGGCCGAGAATGATCAGCCGGCGCTTCGCGGGAAGGGCGTTGGCTGTAGCCACCAGCGCGTCCATTCCGTGCGGGTTGTGGGCGAAGTCGATGACGACCCGAGCCCCGCCGAACTCGAAGAGATTCAGTCGTCCGGGGTTCTCCTCGGGGCTTCCCCGGAATCCGCCAAGCCCCCGCGCGATCGCCGCGGGTGGGAGATGGATGGCCACCGCAAGAGCCAGGGCCCCGAGGGCATTGGCGATGTTGTACCGCGCCGCGCCGCGCAGGGTGAGCGGGACATCGGCGATCGCCACGACCGGCGTGCGGAGCGCCCCCTCAGCCGCCACCAGGAAACCGTGTTCCGGGAAGCAGGCCTCACCACCCGCAGCGAGATGAGCCTGGACCAGCGGATGATCCGGGTCGAGCGTGATCCAGGTGATCGGCGACTTGACCTGTGCCGCCGCCGCGACCAGTGCGGGATCGTCGGCATTGAGGACCACCCGGCCGGTCGGTCCTACCGCTTTCGCGACGACCAGCTTGGTGTCGGCCAGGGCGGACAGATCGAAAATGCCCCATTCACCGAAGTGGTCCTCGGCGATGTTGGTGACGAGCGCCGCCTCGGCGCGGGTGACCGCGAGTCCCCGGCGGAGGATCCCGCCCCGGGCGGTTTCGAGAATGGCCAGCTCGACCCGGGGGTCCCGCAGCACCCGGCGAGCGCCGCCCGGTCCAGCCCAGTCCCCGGCCTCGACCGGAGTTCCGCCTACGGTCACGCCGTCGGTGCAACAGAACCCTGCCACCCGTCCTGCCGCCGCGGCCACCGCCGCGAGGAGTCGTACCGTGGTGGTCTTGCCGTTGGAGCCGGTGACGATGAGCGTCGGCACGTCGCGAATCCGGGACCAGTCGATGGAAGCAGGATCGGGGACCCCGTTGACGGCCCAAGTCATCGAGCCCGTGCCGCTGCCGATGGAAAGCTGATCGGGGTCGATCAGGCAGGTGACACGGTGCTCGGTCGCGGCGCGGGCCATGGCGAGGACGGCGGGATTACTCTCAGCCGCGATGCGTTCGCGGAGCAGGGAGGCGGCAGGGCTCAAGGCGGGGGCCGGCGCGCCGATGAGGCGGGCCCTGGCCGCGTCGATGGCCCACTCATTGATTTCGGTGGCACTGAGCAGCGCGTCGATCGGGGCGCTCAGCGCGACGCTCGCGCCGCCGGGGAATCGGCGGCTTGTGCATTCCTCCCCTCCCCAGCCGACCGCGTTCAGGAGCCGGCGGGCTTCCTCCTGCCAGAGGGCGAGGAACCGCGTAGGGTCACCACCGGGGATGGAGACCTCGGCGATCGCCCCGGGCCGGTCCCAGAGCAAGCTCAGCCCGGGGAGGCGGCGGGAGTCGTGGATGGTGATCTCCCTGACCTCATCCCCCGGCCCCCTCTCCACAAATGGAGGGGGGGAATCTGCATCCAACTCCTGCCCGCCTGCCCGCCCGCGACCGGTAGGGAGTCCTTTAGGACCCGCCTGCCCGTCTGTCAATCGTCGCTTTCCCGCGCCAGTCGCACGCCCCGCTCGTCGCGGACCAGGGCATCGCCGTCAGTGAAAACCGGCTCGTGGACCACCGGCACCTCGACGAAGGAGGAACGGGTCCGTTCCAGAGGAGCCGCGACCGTGTCCGGCGTGAAAGTGGTGACCTGCTTCCAGCCGCGACTGATGGCGTCTACGAACATCAGGAGCACGTCGCCGGGGCGAGCCATGCGGAGCCCGGTGTCCACCGCCGTCTGCTCATCGGGGATGACATCGATCTGATGCGGGGCGACCCCGTTGGCGAGGAGCGCGTCCTTGAGGAGCCGGGGGACCTCGTCGGGGCCGCGACCGCGGAGCCGGTCGTCCCGCCGGCAGATGTAGTGATCGAAGCGACCGGCGCAGATCCGGCCGATCTCGCGGATGTCCTCGTCCCGCCGGTCTCCGGGGGCCGCTACCAGCAGCAGCTTTCGCCCTTTCGGCTCCAGCCGTTCCACCAGCTGGCACATGACCTCGACGGCCGGCGCGTTGTGCCCGTAGTCCATGATCACCTTGAAGGGATGCTCGTCGAAGACGTTCATCCGTCCCGGCGCCTGGAAGAACGTAGTGTCGAAGGTCCGGAGCCCATGCCGGATATCCTCGAGCCGCACTCCCATGCTGAACGCGAGCGCCGCCGCAAACATCGCGTTCTGGACGTTGTGGGCCGCCCGTCCCTCGATGGTGGCCGGGATGAGATGGGTCCAGAGCAGAGGGATGTGAGCGCCGTGATCGTAGATGGTGATCATCTGGCCGTTGATTCCCGCCTCGAGCGAGACCGCCCGCCCGCCGGCGCGGATATGCTCCCGCACCAGGGAGTGACTCGGATTCATGGTGACGTAACAGAGGTGCTTGGCCTCGGTGTAGGCCGCCATTTTGAGGCAGTACGGATCGTCGGCGTTGAGGACCGCCGTGTCCTTCGCGACCTCGATCGGGATGCGTTTAACCTGCGCCAGCTGGTCCAGGGTGTCGATGCCCCGGAGCCCCAGGTGATCGGCCTGCACGTTCAGCACCGCCGCCACGTCGATGAACCGGGTCCCCATGCCGGCGCGGAGCAGTCCCCCCCGCGCCACCTCGAGCACCGCGACCTCCACCTGCGGGTCCATCAGCACCATGCGGGTGGCGACCGGGCCGGTCATGTCGCCCTTCATGGTGCACTGTCCGTCGATGTACACTCCGTCGGTCGTCGTGAGCCCCACGTAGCGGCCGGCCAGCTTGTGAATGTGCGCCAGCATCCGCGCGGTGGTGGTCTTGCCGTTGGTGCCGGTCACCGCCGCGATCGGGATCCGGCTGGGACTCCCTGGCGGGAAGAGCATCTCGATCACCGGCTCCGCCACGTCCCGCGGCTTCCCTTCGCTCGGCGCGGTGTGCATCCGGAAACCCGGCGCCGCGTTGACCTCGCAGATGGCGCCGCCGTTTTCCTTGTAGGAGACCGAGATGTCCGGGGTGAGGAAATCCACCCCACCCACATCGAGGCCGATCGCCTTCACCGTACGGACCGCCATTTCCATGTTATCGGGATGCACGATGTCGGTGACGTCGGTGGAGGTGCCGCCGGTGGAGAGGTTACCGGTAGAACGGAGAAAGACCACCTCGCCGTGGGGTGGGATGGTCTTCCGGCCATACCCCCGCTTTTCGAGCAATCGGTCGGCCTGGGCATCGAATTCCAGACGGGTGAGCACCTTCTCGTGACCCACGCCGCGGCGCGGGTCGCTGTTGACCGCGGCGACCAGTTCCTCAATGGTGTGCTGGCCATCGCCGACCACGTGGCCCGGCACTCGTTTGGAGACCGCGATGAGCTGGCCGTTCACCACCAGCATCCGGTGATCGTCTCCCCGGATGAAGCTCTCGACGATCACGCTTCGGCTGTGCTGCTGGGCCTGATGGAAGGCTGCGCGCACCTGCTCGGCCTCGGTCAGATGAATGGCGACCCCCCGGCCGTGGTTGGCGTTGTACGGCTTCACGACGACGGGGTAACCGATCTTCTGGCTGGCGGTCACGGCGTCTTCCTCTCGCTGGACCAGCCGTTGCTGAGGAACCGGCAGCCCCAGATTGGCGAGGATCTTATTGGTTTCCTCTTTATCGGACGCCAGCTCCACCGCGATATGCGGCGTCCGACTGGTGACCGTGGCCTGGATCCGCTGCTGATACCGCCCGTGGCCGAACTGGATCAGGCTATGCTCGTTGAGGCGGATCCACGGGATCCCGCGAGCCTCGGCGGCGTGCACCAGCGACGCGGTGCTGGGACCCAGGTCCCGCCGCTGGGCGAACTTGATGAACGACTCCTTCTCCCGCTCGAAGTTGAAACTCTCCACTAAGGTGTCCTTCGGTCTGAGCTCCCCCGGCAGCAGCGCGTGCAACAACGCCAGGGCGAGGTTTCCCGCCTCCATCCCGATATCGGCCTGTTCGTATTCGTAGACGACGTGGTAGTGGCCGGGCTGGTCCGCCGAACGGGTCTTGCCGAAGGTCACCTTCTCGCCGGCAGCGCATTGGAGTTCGATGGCCACGTGCTCCAGGACGTGGCCCAGCCAGGTGCCCTGCTCCTCCCGGCAACGCCGGAGGAAGCCGCCCGCCTCGCCGTAAGAACAGCCGTGCTCCGCCAGACCTGGAAGGGCTTGAAGCAAACGATCGATGAACGAAGGCCCCAACCGGCCGGTGGGCCAGTCTTCCAGCTCCCCGAGGTCCACATCGAGGCGGATGACGGGAAAATGGGCGTAG
>JBGPJS010000186.1:0-7473 GCA_041485505.1 Gemmatimonadota bacterium
CTCCGGAGCCACGCCTCCACCAGCATGGCCGCTTCGTACGGTGCCGCCGGGCATTTGTAGGCGGGTGCCGCGGTCAGGATGGCCACCCTTCCGCCTCGAAACGACTGCAGTGCGCCGAGAATGGCCGACGCCCCGCTGAGAGAGTAGAGATTGTGCCCGCCGACGGCGAGTCCGGGAATGGTCTCGGGCGCCAGCTCGGCGCCGAGCGCGACAATCATCGCGTCACCGGCATACTCCCGCCCCCCCGCGACGGCCACTCGACGAGACGGGTCGAGCGCCTCGACGGTCGCGGTGACCACTTCGACTCCCTTCCGCGCCAGACGCTCGAGGGGGCGCTGGATCTGATCGGGCCGGCGGTCCCCGACCGCGACCCAGAGCAGTGAGGGCTGGAACAGGTGTTGGCGCTCGCGTTCGATCAGGATTACCCGATGGTCCCGCGGCAATTCCCGGCGCAGGCGATCGGCGGCCACGAGCCCGCCGACGCCACCCCCGAGGATCAGCACAGTCTTGCCTGACATGGTCACCTCGCTAGAAGACCAGGACCCGGTCCGCCCACAGGGTCCAGTCGGTGAGTTCCTCAAGTGTGCTCCGGCGGGTGCCCTGGACCAGGTCGGCATCCTGCAGCCCGCGCGCTTCCATGCAGCTTCCGCAGACCCCGATCTCGCCCCGATGCTGCGACACCACCTGGAGCATCCGCCCGAGGTTGTAATAGCCTTGCGGGACCTTCTGCCCGTCCTTGGCGCACGCCGAGGCATCGCCCATGAGGAACACCTTCACCGCTTCGCCGTCGCGCTTGGCCAGTGCCCCTGCGATACGGAGCCCATTGTAGGAGCGTTCGGTGCCGTAGGGCGGATCATTGAGGACCAATAGTGTCTTCATTTGCGACCTCGATTCCGCGACCGGACGGCTATCAGGCCGGTCTCCACGGGATACCCGCGGGCTCGCCAGTCGGGAACACCGGCCTCGAGTCGCAAGGCGCGGTAACCCCGGGCCCGCAGGCGGGTCACCGCCTCGATGGCCATGACGCAGTAGGGCCCTCGGCAGTACGCCACCACCTCACGGCGCCGGGGCAGCTCGGACAGGCGGCGGTCCAGCTCCGCCAGAGGCACGGATAGCGCCCCCGGAATGTGGCCGGCCTGGTACTCCTCCGCGGGCCGGACATCCAGCAGGGTCACCTCGCCGCGCCTGATCCGGGTAAGCAGGGCTTCCTGATCAACCGGCTCCAGCTGGTCCTGCTTCCTCAGAAAGCCCTGTGCCGCGGCTTCGAGTTGATCGGTGCGGGACTCGGCGAGTTGCCGGAGGGCCAGGCAGAAGCGGGTCACCTCCTCCCCGGCCAGCCGGTAGGTGACGTACAGGCCGTGCTTCTCGGTTTCTACCAGGTGGGCACCCCGGAGGACCTGCAGATGCTGAGAGGTATTCGCGATGGTCTGCGAGGTCTCCCGCGCGAGGGCTTCCACCGTGCGCGGACCCTGGGCCAGCAGGTCGAGCAGCTCGAGCCGCCGAGGGCTGGCAACCGCCTTCCCGGTCTGGGCCTGGAGGGCGAAGACGGTGTCCTTGAAGCGCCGAGCCCGGGATGCAGCCATAATCAAGTACTCTCTTGAATAGTTGACTCCAGGATACACCATCGGTGCGCCAGGTCAAGAGGTGCCGGGGTTGAGCCGCCTGATGGCTCACTCCTCGATCTCCTTCCGCGGGATGGGGAGGGTTGGGAGTTCGGTCGGGAGTCTCTCACGACAAAGGGCCCCAAAGGGCCCCTGATACCGGTCTCGAGGAAGCCGGCGCTGCTCAGTGTCAGAGACCGAACTGCCTGAGGTGGTGATCCAGATGCTTCCAGGCAAGGCGACCCCAGCCGTGATGCGTCAGGGGACCAAAGAATGGATGCACGGCACCGGTTGGTGTTGTGGCCAGGCGCTGGATGAGTCCCTCGCAGGCGCGCAAGTCCTCAGCCCACTCGCCGGGAACTGTGGTGAGCATCTCGGGCGCCGTCTCAACCTTGCCCGGTGGAGGCTTGAGCGGAGTATAGACCACCAGCCACTTGAGCAGCGTCCGCGAGAGCAAAGAGTCGTGGCGTTGAACCGGAATATCACCCAGGGCCACCCGGAGCTGGTCGGCCAGGTGGCACAGGAGCTTGGGCGCGGTGAGGGTCCCCCACTGAGACTGGTGAGTGGGAGTGAGCCGGTGCAGCCGAGTAAGAATGGCCTCGCGGTCTTTGATGGCGAGGAGAGATGACACCGATCGCCTCCTGGAAACATGCCCCGCACGGCGGTTGGGTCCTCTGCCGCAAGTATGCGCCTGCTCGACAGTGAGCGGGTCGTGATCACATACAGAGGGTCGGGCTGCGTAACCTGCAATGCCCCCGTCCGGGCGTCCAGACCCCTCCTTGGGTTCCCCCTCTCCCTTCAGAGGGGGACAGGGGGTGAGGTCAGGATGGCCGCGGGCTAGTCCGGACCCCGGCCATCGCGACCTGAGATTGCCACGTCGGCGCTTCGCGCCTCCTCGCAATGACAGAAGGTGGCTGTTCCGGAACGACTCGGAGAAGCGGGCCGCCTGGAAGAGCGCTCGGGACGTGGTCCGCCCGGCGCCCAAGCCGGAAACCCAGCCGGCCAAGCCTGGAGGTGAGGAGGCGAAGCCGGCAGCATAGGTGAAGCAGGGAACAGGGAACGGGGGACAGGAAACGGGCGCTCCAAGTGACGGCAGGTCCGGTTCCCCTTTCCCCGTTCTCCCGTTCCCCGCTGCGATTGCGAGGGCCCCGGTGCCATCTGGCCGTTCTGCCTCACCCCCCGGCCCCGTTCCGCCCCGCCGCCCACAAGCCCTTGTCGACCGTCTGGATGGAAGGGTTCCTGCGAGCGGAACAATTCGCGGCGTCCGTGTTGTCCGTGGTTATCCGCGGTAAGCAGTTGTGGAGTGCCCGTATGGCGTGGCCGAAGTGCCGCTCACGATCCGAACTCGCTCAGGGCAGGCTCTTCGGTCGCTGCGCTTCCTTAGGATGACACCGTTGCTCAGACCCTCTGCATCTCTGCGCCTTTGCGGTTGACGAGTCCTGAGGGCAGCTTCCGGTCCTCCCGTGACAGCCCACTCGTCATTTCCCCGGCTGATCCCGCAGTCGGGCCAGCGCCCCCGCCAGGAAACTCTCCCGCCACGACTCCAGATCTTCCGGCGCCACGCCAAGCTCGCGGCTCAATATCTCCACCGACTCGCCTTTGAGAAGTCGGAGGACAATCTCCCCCTTTGCCTCCGCGGACCACTCAGCCGTTGTGGTGTCGCTCCCCGCGACCGGTCGCGCCAGCCGGCGCATCTCCAGCGCCCGCTCGGCCTGCGCCCGCAACCGTCCCAGGAAGGCCATGGCCCCCGCGTCAGGCTGGGCCTGGCTGGAGACCCGATCGCAGTAAAGGCACCCCACCAGCGCGCCCTGCACGTAGACCGGGAAGACCCCGAAGCTGTGGGCACCGAGGCGTCGAGCGATCTCTCCGTCGGCCCCGTGGCGGTCCCGCACGCCCGCGAGGAAGAGGTCCTTGCGTTTGACCAGCGCCAGCGTCAGCGAACCGCTCCGGGGCGTCAGCGGAAAGCGAAACCGCGCCGCGACCTGGTCCACACTGGCGCCGAGCCCGAAGCGACCCTGGATTTCGGTCTTGGCCTGGTTGAGGAGACAGAAGAGCACCCGGTCGAACGGCCCCGCGCGATAGATACTCTCCAGCACCATGAGCAGCACCTTGTGCAGGTCGAAGCCCCGATCCAGCTCGAGGACCGAGTCCACCTCGCTCGCCAGTCGGTCCCGCGCGGCCGCAGGCAACCGGGTTTCCAAAGCGCCCCCCCCGTCCCCGGCCGGCGCGTCGGCCGGGGTCCCGCCGAAGGCATCGGTGCCCAGCGCGACTTCGATCTGGTGGCGGAGCCGGAGATCGTTGAGCGACACTTTCACCTGCGAGAAGGTCTCCCGGGTTTCCCGAATGCCGGCGTCGAGAATGGGGCCCAGCTCGTCCCGTCCCAGGTTCAAGACCGGGCCGAATTTTTCCAGCATCTGGGACAGCGCGGCCGGTGCGTCGGCCTCCTCCTGCCGGTAGACCGCGGTCGTCAGCTCGTGGCTCAAGGCCGTGATTGCGCCGAGGGGGTCGCCCGCGGTCCCCAGTGACTGGATCGCGTTACCCACGTTGGGCATGCCCCAGTGCCGCGCCAGCGCCGCGCCCAGGTCCTCGTAGCGGAAACCGAGGACGCCGAGGGCCGCCTCACCGGCGGTGCGCCGGTTTTCCTCCATGCTCGCGAGAATCCGGGTGTAGTCCTCATCGTAGTAGCAGGCGATCAGGACCTCTCCCAGGTTGCGGTACATCCCGCAGAGATAGGCCTCCTCGGGGCGGGGATAGTTCCACTGAATCGCCAGCTCCCGCGCGTGGTTGGCGGTGAGCATCGAGAGCAGCATGAGCTCCTTGAGGACCGGCGACTTCTTCTGGAAGTGATCGAAAAGGAGGAGGCCGGTGGCCAGGTCCCGCACCGTGCGCGCGCCAATCAGGGCCATCGCGTGAGTCGCGCTCAACAGGGGGGTGCCGGAGCGGTTGTAGTGGGTGGAGTTGGCGGTCCGGAGGACCTTGAGCGTCAGGCTGTATTCCCGGAGGACGAGGTTGGCCAGAGCGCTTAGCGAGGCGTCTTCGTCCTGAAGCCCCACCAGCACCTCCTGGATCTGTCGCGAGAGGGCGGGGAACTCGGGCCGTTGCAGGGTGTCCTGGAGGCGGGCCTCGATCAGCGTTTCACGAGACGACTCGTCGGGCACGCGGGACTCCGATCGCGGTAGCTAGTCGCTGTCGCTCAGGCTCTGCCAGCAGGTGTCATCATGAGCAAAGCGAAGGATCGGTCCGATACCAGCGAGATCCTTCGTCGCTTCGCTCCTCAGGATGACACTGCCAAGGGTGACGCTATCGAGATTTCAGAAACGCGTCACTATGTGGTGGGCACTGGGAGTGCCGCCAGCCAGGTGAGAACCCACACCAGCGCCACGTAGGTTGCCAAGGCACCGGTGTCCCACTCCTCGTCCTTCCTCGAAAGGGCCTGGAACGCGGCCGCGATCCCCATCAGCAGGAGCAGGCCCTCCGAGGTCAGGGCCCAGGCCACCCCGATAGCGGCGACGGCCAGCCAGCGCTGTTCCCGGGTTAAGGATCGGAAACCATGAGCTCCGTCCAGCTGCCAGACCGGGATCAGGTTGAACAGGTTGATGAACCCGCCCATCTTCGCGATCGCAGCCCAGCTGAGCGAGCCGCCGCCGCGGTACATGCCATACGCCGCGAGCGCCGCACCCAGCCCCCACAACGGTCCCGCTAGCCCCACCCGGGCTTCCTGGCGGGGGTCGGTAAGGACCTGCTTCATCCGGATCAGGGCGCCGAACCCGGGAATGAACATCGGTGCGGTGGTCTTGATCCCGTAGCGATGGAACGCCGCCATGTGCCCCATCTCATGGATGTAAATCGATACCACAAGTCCCAGCGCAAATTTCCACCCCCAAATCCCCCAGTACACGCCGAAATAGACCAGCATCGACAAGAAGGTGCTCGTCTTGGTCAGGCCGAGAAGAAGCAACTTGGCTTTGGAAAGGATGAAGAGACCCGCGGCGACGATGCCGCCCCAGGCTCGGCGGTGGAGGGGACGGTCATCCGGCGCCTTCGGTTTGGCGCCGCCGGCGTCCACCCGCCGGCCCAGGTCGGCGATCCGTTCCGCCACCGCCTGGTACTGGCGGGAGTGCGCCGGCAGCAGCTCCAGCGCTTCCCGCCAGCGCGCCAAGGCACCGCTCAGGTCTCCGCTCGCCGCGGCCGACTCCGCCTCGGCGGCCAGCTCTTTGAGACGCGACGCATGGACCAGGGCGTGGCACACCGGGCAACTCACCAGCGACGGCGCGAGTTCGGTCCCGCACTGAGCGCAGATGCTGGTTGCTTGGGAAGGGGCGGGGATCCCGGTCACGCCCGACTGACCCCGGGCTGCGAGCCGCCACCGACCTGAAAGGGACCGTTGAAGATCAGGTCGACCCGCTTGTTCATGCGCCAGGCCTGCAGGAGACCGATGAAAATGATCAGCAGGCCGAGGAGCCCGGAGGGAGGGTCCATCACATTGGCGATGATGGGGAGGCTGATCACCACACCGAACAAGATCAGCACCGCGCCGAGGAAGCCCAGGAAGGTGGTCGGCTTCTTGGAGGCGGGGGCACCGGCCGCAGCGCTGTCCACCGGGGACGCCTCCGTCGCGGCCAGACTGTCAGTAGGAGCTGCCGGGGCCACCGGTGGGTTCACCCCGGCTCGCGACTCGCTCTTGGCGCCGGTATGGGCGATTTCCTTGATGAGCACCGGCACATAAGTCGACGCGATCGCGAAGTAGGTGAGGCCCACCGCCAGCGTCTGATATTTCCATCCGCCCCGTCCACCGCCGCCCCGCTGAACTGCCCGCCCCACCAGCCACCCCACGGCGATCGCGATGATACCGATCTCGAGTCCCGTCGCCTCCCTGACTCCATAGTAGAGAGCCGCGCCGGCCGCGGCCGCGCCGAGGCCGTACAGCACCGCGCGCGCCATCCGGCCGCCACCGCTTCCCCCGAACTGGGCCGAGAGCAGGTCCTTGCACCTGCCGCAGATGATGTGTCGCTCGACTTCGTAGTACTGCTCTTCGATCGGTCGCTTGCACTGGGCGCAGACCGGGGCCCCGGCCGCCGGTGCGGTGCCGCCGGAGGGCTCAACCGCATCGAACTGGAGCGGTTCCGGCGAATCAGCCGGCTCGGCCTGGTCGGTCATGGCGGCTCCATGGCGGAAGCTGGTGAGACCCTTCTCAGTCGGGCCAGCTGCAGCCCCCGAGCTGGGGGAGTGCCCTGGCCAGGCCGGCAACCCGAAAGGTAACCGCCCGTTCCTCTCCAAAGGCACGATACCGAATGGTCAGCGCATCGGCGGTGAGGAGTTCGTGAAAGAGGCGCTTGGAGAAGTAGGGGAGAGTGGCTTCCCCGATGAACGCCATGCGGTCCGGCTCATTCAGCCCCGGAGCCAGCCGCTGGCTGACCTCGGACGGCGCAAAGGAGAAGAAGGCCTGAAGGGCGCGGGCATGGCCCTGGGCGCCGATCTCGACGTAGGCCTGGTCCCCGAAGGGTTCCATGGACTGGCCGGCGAGGAACAGGAGGCTCCGGCCAAGCGAGCCGGGCATACGGGGGCTGCAGGAGACGATCAGGGCCGCCCGGGTCGTGTCCGCTGGGTCGGTCCCGGTCTTGGACGCCGGCCGATCAGTGGCCGCCAGGACCAGTCGCCGATCCCCGGTGGTGTCGAAAGGATCCGAAGTTGTTAGCAGGCGCCAGGACGGGGCCTGGGCGAGGGCGACCGTTGCATAGGGCACGGCGAGAAGAGCCAGGAGGATACTGCGCATGTGGATTGGGGGATTGAGGGATTGTGGGATTGTTCCGAGTTCCGAGTCCCGAGTTCCGAGTTCGAGTTCCGAGTCCCGAGTCCCGAGGTCCTAGACGAG
>JBGPJS010000187.1:0-7471 GCA_041485505.1 Gemmatimonadota bacterium
CCGCCGGTGAGGGCACCGACGCCTGCCACAACCACTGGTTCTGTGCGGTCGGATCCTTGGTGAAGTGGAGCGACAGGCTCACCGGGTTGCCGATCGCGTCGTAGACGGTGATCGCCATGTCGTGGGTCACATCGCTGGCCGCCTGCTGCTGCACATAGTTCCCCGGCCGACTGTCGAAGATGCCGTTGAAATTGGTTCCACCGGCCGCCGCGGTCCTGATGTCCACTGCGGTCAAGGCGTTCACGATGCCGCCATCACCGGTGATCGCCATGGCGCCCGAGGTCGGGTCGACGGCCGCGCCATTGATGTTCACGATCCCGAGCGTGGTGGAGATCCCGCTCAGCAGCTGGCCATAGGTGCTGCCGGCGGCCACCGTGAAGGTTCCCTGGGTAATGGCGGAGCCGCCTTTCTGCCCGTCGATCGTCACCACGTCGCCAGCGCCGAGGCCCAGGTTCTGGCCCGTGCCGTTGCGCAGGCTCGTCACCAGATCCGTGATGCCCGCGATGTGACTGAACTGGTCGGTGCTGGCGGTTCCGGCCGCCGCCAGGACGCCGCTGGCCGCGCTCAGCCCCTTGAGCAATGCGGGATTGGAGCTCGAGACCCCGAGGTTGATGGCCGCGGTCGCCGTGAAGGTGATGGCGCCGGTCCCGTTGTTCTGCGCCGCGCTCATGGTGTTGAAGCCGGTGGCCCCGAAGTCGTTATTGATCTCGGCCGCCAGATCCTTGAGCGAGTTGAAGTCCTGGGTCCCCACACCGGTGTCGGTGGCCACATAGGTGTAGGTCCTGGTGTTGGTGCCGTCGGTCACGGTGACGGTGGTACTTCCCGTGGCCATCCCGAGGATCTGGGAGTTCGCGGCGCCGCTGGCGTAGAGGCCCGCGATGTCGGACCCCTTGCCGCCGTTGCTGGTGCTCAGCTCCACCGCGAACACTTTGCCGTTGGTGGAGAGGATGGTACCCAGCGGCAGTTGCCGAGTATCGAGGTTACCGGTCATCGTCACGGACGTGGTCGCCTTGGCCGGCGACTTCCGGCCGAAGGGCAGGCTGATGTCAGTGATCCCCGAGCCCGGCGTGAGTTTCCCGGTGGAATCGGCGTTGATTCCCTGCACCTTGAACCCGTTGGCCGGCGAGACCAGCCGGCCGTTGGCGTCCAGCTGGAAGTTGCCCGCCCGGGTATACACCTTCCGGCTACCATCGCTCAGGACGAAGAGCCCGTCGCCCTGGATCGCGAGGTCGGTGCTCTGCCCCGTCGATTCCAGGTTACCCTGCGAGAAGTTCTGGTCGATGCTTCCGATCTTGGACCCCAGTCCGATCTGGATCGGATTGATGCCGCCCAGGTCACCCGGCGGCCGAGAGGCCCCTTGCAACAGCTGCGCAAAGGCCTCGGCGAAGGTGACCCGCGAGCCCTTGAAGGCCACGGTGTTCACGTTGGCGATGTTGTTGCCGATGACATCCATTCGGGTCTGGTGGTTCCGCAGGCCGGAAACCCCGGCGAAGAGCGAGCGCATCATGGTGTCGACGACTCCTTGAGTGAGGGTGAACTGCGATACCGCGAGAGAGCCGCGAGCAGTCCACTCGGCGTCGTGCCGGAGGCGGCGTCCTGTATCTCTGCGATTTGGTCGAGCTGAAACGACAGCTGGCCGGCCTTGAGGACGATCGCCCCGTTCTCGAACGAGACCCCATCCACCACACCGGATTCGAACGTGTTCACCGGTACATCGGTGCCATCACTGCCCTTCACCGTGAGTTCGTAGGTGTAGACCCCCGGCTTGAGGGCAATGTTGCCGGTACTGAAGATGTGGCGGCCAGCGCTGACCGTGCCCAGGCTGCTGTTCGCCACTTCGATCCCGTTCGCGTCCAACACTCGCAACGTCCCCTGTCCGCCGGCGCCTCCGATCTCGACCGTGACGCTGGCCGGCCCCGTCTTCTCGACCGAGGTCTGATTCCCCGCCGCCAGCACCGTCCGGCCGATGAGCGAGGTACCCAGGTTGGTCTTGATCGCGAGATTGGTGAGCGCGCTGGTGTTGGCCTGCTGGGTGAGCAGGTCGTTGAGGTTGGTGAGCTGTTCCAGGCTCGAGAACTGAGCCAGCTGCGAAGCGAACTGCGACGGATCCGACGGATTGAGCGGATCCTGGTGCTGCAACTGCGTCACCAGCAACCTCATGAACTCGTCCTTCCCGATGTTCTTGTTCACCGGGTTCGGGTTCGGTGCCGCTGGCGGAGTGGGCGCCGCCGGCCCGAGAATCGGTGGTGCGGTCATGTTCGGCCCTACCTTTCGCGCTCTTTGCGCGCGCGCTGATGTGGACGGCCCTGTTGCTGGCCGTGTTCTGGATCGCCCGGCCGCTGAAATTCCCGTCGGCCTGATCCCTGGCGATGATCCTGCGCGGGCGCCTCCTGCTCCCGACTCCCTTCCAGGCGCGCCTCCGGCGCGCCCGTCATTCCCGCCAAGACGCTGGTCTCGCCGGCGCGGCCGGCCGATTGCACATTGACCGAGCTCTGCTGAAATCCCCGCTCGGCCAGCGCCTGGTGAAGCTCCTCGATTCTTCCTCCCAGCTGGATCGCCGCGCCCTGATCGGCATGGACGATCGTCGCCCGAACCTCACCGCCACGGGTCGAGACCCGGATGCGGAGGTGCTCGCCGTCATCATCGGTGAGTTGCAGCGTGACCCGATCGGCGGTTGCCGGTTGGCCCCGGGTCTCCGAACCGCGATCCGTGGCCGGAGTGGATTCCTTTGCGGGGGCCTCCACTGACGTATCCGGCCCAGCCGACAGCCGAGAACTCGGCGGGCTCACCGGGGCGCCGGTCGAGCGCTCCGGTTCATTGACGATCAGCTTCCGAGGCTCCCGCCCCCGGGTCGACCGATCCACTGCCGAGGCTGCAGGCTCGGCTACCACAACGGGCATCGTGGCGCTCTCGGCCGCGACCGGTCGCGCCGCCGGGCCCGGAACCACAGGGGGCTCCGGGTCAGGCTCAGTCAGACCCACCGCGGCAGTCCGCGGGTTGACGGGGACGGAAGTCTCGGTCGTGTCGATCGGGGTGAGAGGAGCGCCGGGGGCGGGCGCCGAGGCTGAGGTTGTTGGAGCGGGTGGCGTCGAGGCCGAGGTCGCGAGCTCGAGAGTAAGCTTCCGGATCCGGCCGTTCACCTGCGCATCGGCAAAGGCGTCCCCGGCCTGAACCGGCAAGACGGCTCCGGTGGCAGGCTCCGCCGCGGCCGACGGCGCCTCGGAGCTCTGTTTGGGCCGCTCCGAGGTTCCCATCTGCCGGAACCCGGGTCGCCAGCTGCTCAATCGATCGGCGGACGGGGCCCTCACTCGCTGATCCGCCGGAGCCTTCCCGGGTTTCGGATCTGGGATCGACCCGACAAGAGTGGGGGCCACCATCATCCGTTGGGCCCCGACGGACTCATGCTCCCCAGTCGGTGCCACCGTGCCGCCTTCCACCGACGAATCGGGAGGATCCTCCGACGGCTGATCGTTCGAGGAGGAGGCCGAAGCCGGCGGCGCATCGGGTCGCGGTCCGCCGTTCCCGGCGACCGCTGCTGTCACCACTGGGTCCGTGGTCGGGACCTTACCGAGCACCTCGGTTCCATCCGGCCGGACGAAGCGTCGCTCGGCGTGCGCCAGTCGCGATTCCGCGAGAGGCGGCGGCGGAGTCTTCACCGCAATCGGGAGGTCGGTCGTCGCGGGCAATCCCGGTGTCTCCGCGACTGGGGCCGAGGTCTGGGGTGGTTCCACTCGCCCCAACGAAGCCGGCGTGGAGGACAGCAATACCGGTGGCGTATCGGGTTGCGGTCCGCCCTTCACGGTGACCGCTGGTGGCATCACTGGGTTCTTGGTCGGGAGCTCGCGGAACGCCTCGGCGGCTTTCCGCCGGACGGAGGGCCACTCGGCGTGCACCAGCCGCGATTCCGCGGGAGGCGTCATCGGAGTCCCTGCCGCAATCGAGAGTTCGGTCGTCTCGGGTGGACCCACTGTCTGCGTCCCCGGAGCCGAGGCATGGGATGGTTCCACCCGCCCAAGCGATGCCACCGCGACCTGAGGTTGCATGAAAAAGGGCTCTCCCAACGGCAGCGTCTGCCGCGGCTGAACTGCCTCGCCGTTACCCGGCGCAGGGAGAGTGGACTCGCCACTAGTTCTCGGTGGCTGGCTAGTGCTATTCGCTTGCCCTACCTCCGGCGCCGGCGCGGGGACCGTCGACCCTATTCGGCTCGCGGCGGTAGCTTCGACATCCACCGTGAACGGTGAAATGCCCGGAGCCGGCGGTAGGGGATCCCCCACCGGGGGTTGGCTCACGACCAGTTGCCCCTTCTCGCCGGTCGGCGCCGAACGGAGGCTCTGAGTTGTGGGTCCAACCTCGGTGGTCGCCGGCCCGGCCGACGCCGTCATCGGCTGAACGCGGGCGGCCGCGGACTGAGACCCCGAACCATCGCCGGGTACCGGCTCCAGCGTGCTCACGTCCGGCTGCTGGTCGCCCGTCATCGGCGGTTGGGCGCCGGACATCCGCGGCGGCGTGGTGGTCACCGTCAAGCCGCCGGTCATCATGGCGACCGCCAGCAGGGCCGAGAAGTTCGGGCCCGGGATGGCCAGCTCCCCCGCGGTCGGCGGGCTGGACGCTGGTTCGGGCGGAACCAGGAACGAGAGCGGACCCAGCGGATTCATCAGGCTCCCGTTTCCTTCCTGGGAATCAGCAACCGGCGGCTGAGAACGGCGGCGCGTTCCTTGGGCAGGTTGGTCATGAAATCGGCCGCCTGCCGCGGTCCCACCGCGCGCAGGATCCCTTCCACTTCCTCGTCGCTGAGAAAGGCCAACACCTTGGCCGCTTCGGGCGGCTTCATGGCGGAGAAGATCCGGGCCACCTGCTTGTAGGCCTGCTCGCGCTGTTTAGGATCAGTCATTCGGGCGGCGAGGGCGGCGAGGGCGGGCGCGGGACCGTGGCCGGGACCGGGAGTGGGGCCTGCCGACACCGGCACGGTGCTATCCGTCCGAGCCGGGGTGGTGGTGTCACGCTTGGCGCTCACCGACGAGTCTCGGGGCGCCGGCGTCTTGACCGCGGACGATTCAGCGGCCGCCTTCACGGTCGAGTCGGGAGTACGGGGCTTCGCGACGGTGTCGGCAGGGGCCTTCTTCCCGGCCGTATCCGCCTTGACCACCGGGACCGGGACCGGCCGGTGCAACTTCACGACCGCGGCGGTGGTCGCCGCGAGGGATAGCGCAAACGCCGCCAGGCCCAGCAGAATCGCTTTCATGCCTGCTCCCTCGTCAGCCGGGTCATCCGGAGCGCGGTCTCATCGGTTTCCTGCTGCTCATGGCGCGACACGCTTTCGCCCCACGTCAGCCGGCGCTGTTCGCGCAGCCGTTCGATGGCGCGCCGGGCCATCCTCGCCTCCTCGAAGCTCCGGATTTCGGCTTCGACGTTGGTCATCGCGGCGAGATGGGCAGTCTCGCTCTCTCGAACCACCGCGGTGCAGGCATTCACCGAGAGTTCGAGGTTGCGGAGGTTGCCCGCGGTGGAAAGATCCCGCTGAATCCTCCCAAGCTGCGCCGTGGCCTGCGCCAGCCGCTCCGCGCTCTCCCGCCAGGCCTGCCGTTGCGCCTCCTCCTCCCGCATGGCCTCCACCAGCGCGCGGCCCCGCTCCCGCTCCGCGGTGGTGCGCAGATGAAGCAATCGATCGAGCCGGAACACGAATCGTTTCATGTGGGCCTCTGGTTCTGCAGGGCCTGGGCCCGCACCGCGAGGGCATGGAGTCGGGCGCGGGCCTCTTCCAACGTGGAGCGTTCCTCGGGTCGCTGACGGAGGAAGCTCTGGGTGTCCTCGCGGAGCGCGATCGCGGCGTCCGCCAGCCGGTCGACACCGCTCTTGTAGGCGCCCACGGCGATCAGGTCCTCGTGCGACCGGTACGACGCCTCCAGCCGGAGGAAGCGGTTGGCCGCGTCGAGGTGCTCGGGCGGAATCACGGCATCGCGCACTCGGCTCACGCTCTCCAGGATGTCGATGGCGGGGAAGTGCTGGGCGGCGGCAAACCGCCGGCTCAGCACGATGTGGCCGTCCAGGATGGACCGGGCGGCGTCGGCGACCGGTTCGTTGAAGTCGTCGCCCTCCACCAGCACCGTGTACAGACCGGTGATACTGCCGTGGCGCCCGGTGCCGGCCCGCTCCAGTAGGCGGGGCAGCGACGCGAAGACCGACGGGGGATACCCCTTGGTGGTCGGGGGTTCCCCGACGGCGAGGCCCATCTCCCGCCAGGCCATGGCGACCCGGGTGATCGAGTCCATCATCAACAGCACGTCGCGTCCGGCGTCGCGGAAGTACTCGGCGATCGCGGTCGCGACCAGCGCACCGGTGGCGCGAATGACCGCGGGCTGATCACTGGTCGCCACGATCACGACCGAGCGCCGAAGTCCTTCCGGGCCCAGATCCCGTTCGATGAATTCCCGAACCTCGCGTCCCCGCTCGCCCAGGAGCGCGATGACGTTGATGTCCGCCGTGGTCTGGCGCGCCACCATGCCGAAGAGCACGCTCTTGCCGACGCCGCTCCCCGCCATGATCCCGATGCGCTGGCCCCGGCCCAGGGTGATCAGGCCGTCAATGGCCCGGACACCGGTACCGAGTGGCAGGGTGATCCGGCTGCGTTCCAGCGGGTTGGGCGGCTCGGCGTTCAGGGCGTAGCGCAGCGCCTTGCCGATTCCGCCGCGTCCGTCCATCGGGCGACCCAAGCCATCCAGTACCCGGCCCACCAGCGCGTCATTGACCTCGACATCGAGCGTCCGGCGGAGCGGGCGCACCGTGGCCCCCGGATGCACCCCTTCGAGATCCCCCAGCGGCACCAGCAGGACACCGCGTTCGTGAAACCCGACCACCTGAGTGGTGACACGAGGGGCGCCGAGCTTCTCGATCCGGCAGAGCTCCCCCAGCGCCACATCGAGGGAGGAGACCTCCACCACCTGGCCGATGACGCGGGTTACCCGACCGTACACGGCGAATCGGGGCGCGGACTCGATCCGCTCCAGGGAGGCGGCCAGCCGGTTCAGGGACTCAGGCATCGCGCAGCCGCTGGTAGAGGTCGCGCAGAGCCTGGTCCACCCGACCATCCACCACCCGGTGGGGCGTCTCCAGGGTGCAGCCGCCCCGTTCGATGGCGGGATCGGCGATCCACTGGATCTCGGCCCCGCGGCCGCCGTCGCCGGGGAGCTGAAGCTGCCCGGAGAGGGCGTCGAGATCCTCCGGGTTGAGATGAACCTCGACCCGGGAGCCGACCGGAAGCGCCACGAGCCCGCGCTGGACCATCTCGCGGACGATCCCCGGATCGAGCGCCACCTCGCGTTGGATGAGATGCCGCGCGATCGCCAGCGCGAGCAGGTGCAGATTGTCCTCGAGCTCGCTGAGGAAGCCGGCCTGGGCGCCTTCCAGCGCGCCGGCCGCGGAAGCGAGCAGGCCCGCGGCACGCTTGAGGCTCCATCCCGCTTCCTCCACGGCC
>JBGPJS010000188.1:0-7411 GCA_041485505.1 Gemmatimonadota bacterium
CAAACACGGGTTCGAATCCCGTTAGCGCTATGGGGCAGTTCCGAGTTCCCAGTTCCGAGTTCCGAGTTGGTTGTGGTGGGGGACCTTGGGCGGCCGCCGAAGTTGCAGGCTTTCTCGGAACTCGGAACTCGGGCCTCGGAACTGCTGCCTGGCCCCATCGTCTAACGGTCAGGACACCACTCTTTCAAGGTGGTAACACGGGTTCGATTCCCGTTGGGGCTATGCAGGACGGAGGACAAAGGACTGAGGACTAAGGACTAAGAGTCCGACAATGCACGAGGGCCTTTGGTCCTTAGCACTTAGTCCTTTGCGCTGTGAAAGACGCGCCGCTAGCTCAATTGGCAGAGCAAATGACTCTTAATCATTATGTTGTCGGTTCGATTCCGACGCGGCGCACTGTTTGACAGCTGGATTCAACGCGTGAGGTCAGAGGGACGGCTACCGGTCTTGGTTGCCGTCCCTCTCTTGCTGCTCCTGAACCGTATCCTGCGCGCCAAGGTCGCTGGCAATTCAACCGTTTCATGCCACTACGCGCCTTCTCTCAGGGATGCGGCCGTCCGCAGGTGCCGCCCCCGGGGAGAGCAGGCTCCCGTTGGCGCATCAACGCCTCCACCTCGACGATCTCGCGGGGTGCCCCCGCGGAGAGCCACTCGAGGCCGGCGTCCGTCAGCGCGTAGTCGTCCTCGATCCGCACCCCGATTCCCTGGTATTTCTTGAAGGCGGGACCGATCTTCGCCAGCATGGCCCGGTTCTTCGGCGTGTCGGGTAGGCTCGCCAGCAGCGAGGGGCTGAAGTACAGCCCGGGCTCGACGGTGAAGACGTCGCCGGACCGGAACTCGTTGGGCGCGTCATAGTACTGCACCGGATCGTGGACCTCGAGCCCGATCCCATGGCCGCCGTACCCATGGTACACGTACAGGCCACGCTGCGGGCAGCCCTCCGGCGGGCACCTCATCCCCGCCGGTCCGTCGAAGGTCGCCGCGGCCGATTCGATCAGCCCCAACCGGACCAGCCCTTTGCTCACCACCTGCCTGCCGGAGTCGGTAACGACGGACAGGCTGGCGCCCGGCTTGATCTGCCGGACGTAGGCCTCCTGCGCGTCGCGCACCAACTGATAGATGTCCCGCTGTTCCGGGGTATACCGGCCGCTCACCGGCAGCGTCCGGGTCACGTCGGCCGAGTAGTGGTCGAACGAGGTCGCCGCGTCGATCAGGATCAGCTCGCCGTCCTGCATGACGCGGCTGTCTTCCATGTAATGCAGCGTGAGGGCATTGGGTCCCGAGGCGACAATACTGCCGTAGCCGGGGCGATCGCCGCCCAATCGGCGGAAGGTGCCGTCTAGCAGCGCCTGGATCTCGTTTTCCCCACAGCCGGGTGCCGTCGCCTTCATGGCCTCCTGGTGCGCCCGGGCACTGATCTCGGCGGCCTTCCGAAGCAATGCGATCTCGGCCGGGCTCTTCCGAGCCCGCATCCGGGCGACGGTGGTGTCGAGGAGATGCATGACCAGCCAGGGGTGCGTCTGCCGGAGCACCGACAGGAATCGGGCGCCGCGGGTCAGCGAATCTTCGGTGACGTAGTCGCCGGTCTGCAAGTCGGGAACGACGTAGAAGGGCAGCCCGGAATTAGCGAGCGAATCGATGTCCGGGCGAAGTTGAGCAATGTCGCGCCCGGCGATCCCGATCTTGCCCTGGAGGTCCTCGGCGCCGGAACGGACGCCGTTGAAGCGCTCGTTCATCGGGTCGCGCGGCGGCACGAACATCGTTTCCGTCACGGCGCCCTTCCGCTTCACCATCACCAGTGCGGCGTCCGACTCTGAGAAGCCGGTCAGGTACTGGAAGGCGGGGAGCTGGAAGAAGGTGGGCCAGTAGTTGACCGGCTCCACGGCGCCGAAGGCGATCACGACGCCGGAGTCGAGCGGGGCGGCCAGCGCCGCTCGTCGCGCCGCATAGTCGTCGGGTGCGATCTGGGCGGGGGCGGGTGCGGGCAGCGTGCCTGACGCCAGGAGCCCGGCGAGCAGGGCCAGCCGGCGTCCGGCATTCAATGGGTGCACGAGTACCTCCGGTGAGCGCTGGGCAGGTGCCAGCGCCGGGACAGGACGAAAACGAGGCCGGCTAGTTTCAAGCGCGCCCGCGTGGTGGGCAAGCTCGCCAACCATATGTGACGCCGCCGGCCCGGTGCCTCCGATCGCCTGAGCCCTCGGTCACTAGGACCTGTAGCGTGGGCCGCCGCCTCGGCCGCGAGGGCCGGGTGGGATGGGGTCTACCTGATCTCGCTTACTTGACCATGGCCGTGGTAGGAGCCGAGGTGGGCGGGAGCGCGAAACCCTACCAGCTGGCCAACCGTCTAACTCCCGCCGATTGGTTCGATCGACGCCACCGCCCGGTGGTTGACCAGGATCCGAAGGTTATTGCTGTTCAGATCCGCCGGCACGACAAAAAAGTAGGGCCGATTCGGCGGATAGTGGTTGGTGAAGCCGAGCAGGTGCTCGCCATCCCGAAACCGCAAGGTAATCGCCGTTGAGCCGAGCACGCGAGAATCGGTGGGATCGGTCTGGCGTGCTTCCTCGTGGGTTGGGTCGCCATCCAGGGTCCGAACGAAGAAGAGGGCTTTGAGGTCAAGGAGTTTGACCTCCGCGACGGCGCCGGCCGGTGGGCGCACGTGGCAGGTGGGCCTGCCTGGATCGACATCCAGACTGGTGCCCTTGACCACTCGACCATCTTGATAGCGGGCCACAACGTGGTTGCTCATGGGGACACGGGATCCGCCCTGGGTAGTGGAGCCTCGAGGTTCTTGCCTATGATGCGACCATCGGGAGCAGCAGCGTCGACGACATGAAGAGGCCTACCTCTGCTGCGCCCGCATTCGGGAGGCTCCGGAATCTGAGAGAACTATAGTTGGCCCAGCCTCGGCGGGCCCCAGTGCCAGCTAGCGGTGGCGGAATCCAGCGCTTGCTCCACGTGTCGAAACGTCACTCGACCAAGCCGGTCGCTGCCGGCATGCCGCAGACCCAGTGGGCGTATGCAAGCGCCTCAGGGCGCTTGTATGAACGTCCCTGCCTGGAGCTCCCGATAGGCTTGCTGGAGTTGCTCCTGTGTGTTCATGACGATCGGGCCGTACCACGCGACGGGCTCTTCAAGAGGTCTTCCCGATACCAGCAGGAAGCGGACGCCCGCATCGCCGGCCTGTACCGTTACCTCGTCCCCAGTATCGAACAGTACCAGCGACCGGTTGCCCGTCTCCGGCTCGGCCGTTGGCGGGGCGCCAGCCATCGGTGTCAGCCGCTCGGTTCGGGTTCTGACTGGCGGAGACGCATCGCGGAATGTTCCCGCCCCGTCAAAGACGTAGGCGAACGCGTGCGCGGAGGTGTCGACGTGGAGGGTCTTGCGGCGACCTGGAGGGACCCACACGTCGAGATAGCGCGGATCCGCCGCGATCCCGTCAACCGGGCCGGTCTTTCCCCAGAAACTGCCGCACACAATCCGAATCCTGGTGCCGTCGTCATCGGTCACCTCGGGAATATCGCGAGCGACCACGTCCTGGTAGCGGGGCGGTGTCATCTTGAGACCGGACGGGAGGTTGGCCCAGAGCTGGAATCCGTGCATCCGACCCTGTTGGTCACCCTGGGGCATCTCCTGATGGAGGATCCCCCGGCCAGCCGTCATCCACTGCACGTCCCCCGCCCCTAAGGTACCGCGATTCCCCAGGCTGTCACCGTGGTTCACCGTCCCGGTAAGGACGTAGGTGATGGTCTCGATCCCACGGTGGGGGTGCCAGGGGAAGCCGGCGAGGTAGTCAGCCGGGGTTTCGTTCCGAAAGTCGTCGAAGAGGAGGAACGGATCGAACTCCCCGGTCTCGCCAAATCCGAATGCCCGGCGCAATTTGACGCCGGCGCCTTCGACGGTGGGCTGGGCTTGAATGACTCGCTTGATCGGTCGTATGGACATGACTCCTCCGGAACTCGAGGTGGTACGGGGTACCGGTTGAGCACCTTAAGCAGCCAGAATATGGCGCCTGATGCGGTCGCAGCCCACCGCAGGCCCCGGGACTCCCGAAGTGCGCCGAAAACTGCGCCACGGAAGAAAACCTCCTCGATGGGGGGTGCGCGGATGCGGCCCCGCCCGGGGTCAGGTCTCGAGGGGGTGGTCGCGGAGCAGCCGCTTTGGTGCGTTGCGCCGCCAGGCCTCATTCAGCACCTCCCGCAGATCATCGAGGCTGACCCGGGACAGCCGCACCAGTACCGTCGGGTAGCCGTGGTAGTGCTCGGTGGTGAAGAAGGTCTCGGGATCGGCCTGCATCCGGCAATCGCGCTCTTCGAAGCCGACCTTGACCGCCAGGGTCTGGCCGTCTTCCCGAAGGCGGAAGAGGAACTTGCCGGCGACTCGAAAGGCCGGGGTGCCGTAGGCGGTGCCCTCCTCGACCCTTGGCAGTGCCAGAGCGAGTCGGCGCACGACGGCGAAAGTCACTCCAGTACGCTTGGGCATGAGACTCGACGGGATCGAGTAAACCACCGTATAGCCCGCGGGCATTGGGCGGAATGCCAAGGACGATAGCGCGGCAACTGGGGGCGCTGACCTGAATCAACCTACGGTTCCGCCCGCGGCGTCACAATACGGCCCGCGCCAAGGTTCGGCTCAGGTTCGGCGTCGACGGTCTCTGGCGGCGGACACGATCGGGTGATAGGCTCTCGAGGTGACGGGACCGTAATGAGCCTGGTGCTCCTCACCCCTGCGGATGCTCATCGGTACGGCGGCGCAGGCTGATTGGTTCTTGGGTGCTTCACGACGAACGATCGTCATGGAAGGCTTCCCCCTTGTCCACGCGACGCGCCGCGTCGTGCTGAGAGACGTCGGTTCACTTCGCGGCGATCACTGAACGCGCCGGCGTCAGACGGTCGCGCTGGAGGGTCAGTTGGCAGAAGATACCGGGCGGGTTGAAGCCTTCAGCGACGGAGTCTTCGCGATCGCGATCACCCTTCTCATCCTTGAAATTCGGGCGCCCCAGGCGAGCGTCGAAGGAGCCGGAGGCCAGCTTTGGGCGGGTCTCCTGGCCCTCTGGCCGTCCTACCTGGCGTTCGTCATGAGTTTCTTCGTCATCCTGGTCATGTGGGTCAACCACCACGAACTCCTGCGCCTGGTCCGGTCGGTCGACTATCCGTTCATGTTCGCCAATGGGCTCGTCCTCCTGATGGTCACCTTCGTTCCCTTTCCGACTGCCGTTCTCGCCGAATATCTGGCCACCGGCGACGCCACTGCCGCCGTCGCTTTCTACTGCGGCACCTTTTTCATCATCAGCTTGACCTGGGGCTTGCTCTTCTTCACCCTGGTTCGCGGACGTCTCCTCCGGTCGGAGGTCCCCACCGACACCGTCGCCCGGATCCGCCAGGCGTACGCCCTCGGCCCGTTGGTGTACGCTCTCGCCACCGGGGCTGCCTTCATTCACGCCGTGCTCGGCCTGGTCCTTAATACGTCGCTCTGGCTGCTCTGGATCCGCTTGTGTTACCGGTCGGTCCACGAGGTCGACCAGATCCAGCCGACCTAGCACGCCCGCCTTCTCCCTGCCAAGGCTGGACAGCCGCCGCGATCCCGGTAGCTTCGGGGGCGCGGCGCCGCCGTCTCTCGCTACGAGGGCAGATCCTCCATGCTGCAGCTCCAGAACGTCTCGAAGCGATTCCGCTCGGGAACCGTCGGTGTCGCGGACCTCTCGCTCTCCCTGGAGCGGGGGGTGCTCGGACTGCTGGGACCCAACGGCGCCGGGAAGACGACCTTGATGCAGATGATCGCCACGGTGACGGCACCGACCGCGGGCAGCATCCATTTTCAGGGGATCGATACTCGTCAGGATCCGGACTACCTCCGCCAGCGGCTGGGCTACCTCCCCCAGGACTTCGGGGTCTACGCCAACCTGACCGCGCGCGAATTCCTGGGCTACTTCGCGGCTCTCAAGGGGGTCGGCAGCAGGAGTCGAGTGGGCGAGATGCTGGAGCTGGTGAATCTGCACGCGGTCGCCGATCGCCCGGTCGGGGCCTTCTCCGGGGGCATGAAACAGCGACTCGGCATTGCCCAGGCGCTGCTCAACGATCCCGATCTGATCATCGTCGACGAACCCACCGCCGGGCTCGACCCCGAAGAACGGGTGCGCTTCCGGAACATCCTCTCCGATATTGGTTTCGGCAAGCTGGTCATCCTCTCGACCCACATCGTTTCCGATGTCGAGTCGGTCGCCACCTCGATCGCGGTCATGCGGCAGGGGCGCCTGCTCCGCTTCGGGACGCCGGAAGAATTTCTCGGGCTGGCGCAGGGGAGTGTCTGGGACCTGGTGCTCACTTCTGACGCGTTCGAATCGAGGCGGAAGTCGCTGCGGGTGTCGCACGCCGTGCGGAAGCCGGACGGGGTGCACCTGCGGGTGGTCCAGGCCGAGCCTCCCGCGCCGGACGCGGTGCCCGCCGAGCCGGATCTGGAGGATGCCTTCGTTCATCTGATGGCCGTGGGCGAGGGCTGAGCGATGACCTTCTCCAGCCGCCGCGTGGTCGGCATCCTCAAAGCCGACCTCTTGATCCGCCTGCGGCGAACCTCCACGCTCGTCCTCCTGCTCCTCATGTGCGTGACGGCGTACTTCATGGTGGCGGACCCCGCCACCGGCCAGACCCTCATGCAGGTGAACGAGGCGAGGGTGCTCTACAACTCCGCCGCCATCGCCATGGCCACGGCGGTCCTGGCCTCATTTCTCATCGGGATTTTCGGGTTTTATCTGGTCAGCAACGCGGTCGAGCGGGATCTCGAGACCCGTGCCGGGTTTGTCCTCGCGGGCACCCCCATGAGTAACCTGGAGTACCTCACCGGCAAGTTCGTGGGGAACGCCGCCTACTTGGCGACGGTCACGCTGGGCTACCTGGGTAGCGTGCTGGTGATGCATCTGCTCCGCGGTGAGGCATCGCTTCAGCCCGGGGTGTACCTGGGTACCTACCTGGCCGTGCTGGGTCCCCCGATCCTGTTCGTTTCCGGCGTCGCTCTCTTCTTCGAATGCTGCCGACCCCTCTCCGGCCGGGCCGGTGACGTGATCTACTTTTTCCTCTGGGCGATGGTCCTGGGCCTCGCAGCCGCGATGTCAGAAGGTGGAGACCGGGCGGACTGGATCAGCTTCCTCGACGTCTTCGGGCTCCGTTTCATCCTCGGCTCGATCAACTCGCAGATGCCGGAGGGCGCCCGTGGATTGTCTATCGGTCATTCATCCTTCGATCCCTCCCGTCCCCCCTTTGTCATCCATGGAATCGTCTGGAGCCTGGGTGTAGTGCTCGACCGGCTGGCGGCCTGTGTGGCGTCGATCCTGATGCTGTTCGGGGCGATGGCGTTCTTCCACCGGTTCGACCCGGCGCGGGTCCGGGGGCCGCGGCATGGCTCGCGGGGGGCCTTGC
>JBGPJS010000189.1:0-7329 GCA_041485505.1 Gemmatimonadota bacterium
CGCCCGCGCGCCGGCCTCGTCGATCACATCGATAGCCTTGTCGGGGAGAAAGCGGTCAGTGATGTAGCGCTCCGAGAGCTGCGCCGCCGCGACCAGGGTCTCATCCGGAATGCTCACCCGATGATGGTCCTCGTATTTCTTCCGAAGGCCCTTGAGGATCTCGACCGTCTCGTCGATGGTAGGCGGCTCCACCACCACAGTCTGGAACCGCCGCTCCAGCGCCCCGTCCTTCTCAATGTACTTGCGGTACTCGTTGAGGGTCGAGGCGCCGACACACTGTAACTCCCCGCGCGCCAGCGCCGGCTTGAGCATGTTGGAGGCGTCGATGGCCCCCTCGGCCGCGCCGGCACCGACCAGGGTATGCAGCTCATCGATGAACAGAATGATCTGCTTGTTCTGGGCGATTTCGTTCATGACCGCCTTGAGACGTTCCTCGAACTGGCCCCGGTACTTGGTCCCCGCGATCACCGCCGCCATGTCCAGGGAGAGCACTCGGTGGTCCCGGAGGACGTCGGGGCAGAGCCCATTGGCGATAAGCAGGGCCAGCCCCTCGACGATGGCGGTCTTCCCCACGCCTGGTTCGCCGATCAGCACCGGGTTGTTCTTCTTCCGCCGGGCCAGGATCTCCATGACCCGCTCGATCTCCTTGGCCCGGCCGATGGTGGGATCGAGCTGGCCCTCGGCGGCGAGTTGGGTGAGATCGCGGCAGAAATGGTCGAGGGCGGGGGTCTTCGATTTCTTCTCGGACTTGGGGGCGGCGCTGGGCGGCGTGGCGGTGGCCGAGGTCTGGGGCATGTCGCTGCCGAGGAGACGCAGCGTCTCGGCCCGCGACTGTTCCAGGTTGACGCCGGCATCGGTCAGCACCTGCGCGGCGATGCCCTTCTCTTCGCGGAGCAGGCCCAACAGCAGGTGTTCCGTCCCGACGTAGGAGTGGTTGAGCTCCCGGGCTTCGGTCATGGCCAGCTCGAGCACCTTCTTGGCGCGCGAGGTGTAGGGCAGGTCCGGCCCCGCCGCCGCGGCCGCCTTCCCCTTCTTGACGGTCTCCTCGATCTTCTGCTGAATATCCTCGAGATCGACGTTCAGGTTGGTGAGAACGGCCGCGGCGACCCCTTCGCCTTCCCGGATGAGACCCAGGAGGATGTGTTCGGTGCCCACATACTCGTGATGCAGACGAGCCGCTTCCTCGCGGGCCATCTGCAGCACCTTGCGCACCCGATCGGTAAAATTATAGCCGTTCATCTGGTCACCCTGCCGCCATTATTTACCCACGCCTTGCCGCCTCGTCCTCCAACACCATTCTGACGTATGTCGCGCGTCTCAAGTCCAAGTCCGCCTCGCCGCCCCCGACACCGTCGGCGCTCGCGGCCGCGAGGTGGGCCGCCTGGGTATAGACCAGCAGCTTGTTGAGCGCGTAGATACCGAGATTCTGGATCAACCCGAGCCCGACTCCGAGCCGCACCCCGCTGAGTAGATTCATGGTTTCTTCGAAGGTGAGTGCGCGGGCATACCGCAGAAGACCGTACGCTCGCCACACCTTGTCTTCGATGATGGACGGCACGTCCCGCCATAGCACCTGCCGGGCCTGCTCCTCATACCCGATGACCTGGCGCACCATCCGGCTCAGATGATCGAGCAATTCCTGTTCCGACTTGCCGAGGGTGGTCTGATTGGACAGCTGAAAGAAGTTGCCCACGACTCCGCTGCCCTCACCATACAGGCCACGGAAGGTCAAGCCGACCTGTCCCAACCCCTGCAGAACCTTCGAGATTTCCTTGGTTAAGACCAAACCGGGCAAGTGGATGAGTACCGACGCCCGCAATCCGGTGCCGACATTCGTCGGGCACGAGGTAAGGTAACCAAATTCCGCATGAAATGCGAACGCAAGTCGTTGCCCCAGTTCGGTGTCGAGGCGTTCGACTTCCTGATAAGCAGTTTCCAGGGCTAGCCCGGATTGAAGCCCCTGGAGCCGGAGATGGTCCTCTTCGTTCAACATGACGCTCACCCGGTCCTGGACCAGCAGAGCCGCTCCGGAGCGCACCGCCCCCTGTTCCAGCCCCGCCAGTTCCCGGCTCACCAGATGCCGTTCGTGCAACAATTGCCGGTCGGTCGGCTCCATCTCGTCCAGTCGGAAGGTTAGCGCCCGCCGGAGAAGGACGGTTTCCCGCGCGGCCGCTTCGACCAGCCGCAGGATCTCGCGCCGCTGCTCGATCGAGTTCCGGGTCCCGAAGACATGCCCTTCCAGGTTGCGGGCCAGCCGTATCCGGGTCGAGAGCACCAAGTGGCTCTCCGGGCCGCTGGCATCGAGCCAACCTACTCCGCCGTCAGCGAGGAGACTGAGATCGATCATTCGGCCACTCTGCCACTGCGCCATTCGGCCATTATTCTCCCACTCCCAACACCCGCAACCGGTCCCTCAGCTCCGCCGCCAGCTCGAAATTCTCGGTCTCGATCGCCAGCCGCAGCTGGCCCCGGAGTTCGTCCGGGGAGATCTCAGCGCTCCGGCCATCGGCGTCCCGGGCCACGTACCGCTCGCCCAGATGGCGGCTGGACCCGTGCAGTCTGCGGAGCAGCTCGCGGAGCGATCCCTCAAAGGTCCGGTAACAGTCGGGACACCCGAAGCGCCCAGTCTCCCGGAAATCGGTCCAGCTGGCGCCGCAGCCGGGGCAAGCGGCGGCCTCACCGGGACGCGGCGCCTCTGTGGTGCCCAGGCTGGCGAGGAAATTCCCGACCGGCGTCTTGGCCACGACAGCGGCGCTCTCGACTCCCTTCTCCGCGGCGCAGCGTTCGCAGAGATGCACCGTGATGACCTGATCGTTGCCGATCTGGGTCAGATGCACCACCGCTTCACGCTCTTTGCACTGGTTGCACTGCATTCAGGGCATTGCCTCCACCCCGGGGAGAGCGACGAGGCGGCCATCCTCCAGTGAGAGGACCCGGTCCGCCCGGGCCGCCAGCTGCCGGTTGTGGGTCACCACTACGACCGCGGTTTCGTACTCCCGGCACAGCGCGCCGAAGAGCAGGTGAAGCCGCTCACTGTTGGCGTGATCCAGATTGCCGGACGGCTCGTCCGCCAAGATCACGGAGGGATCGCAAACCAGCGCCCGGGCGACCGCCACCCGCTGCTGCTCGCCTCCCGAGAGCTCCGCTGGACGGTGGGTCATGCGGCCCGCCAGTCCCACCGCGGCCAGCAGCACTTCGGCCTTGGAGCCGGCCACCGCCTCGGGGTGGCCGCCGATCAGCAGCGGCAGCATCACGTTCTCCAGCGCGCTGAATTCACGAAGCAGATGGTGAAACTGGAACACGAACCCGATTCGCTGGTTCCGGATCGCCGCCAGCTCGGCGGGGGAGCGCTCCTCGTACCCGGTGCCATCGAGCGCCACACTCCCGCCGGTGGCGAAATCTAGCGCCCCGAGGAGATGGAGCAGAGTGCTCTTGCCCGCGCCGCTGGCCCCCACGATCGCGACGAATTCTCCCCGCTCGACCGCGAGGTCGACGCCGGACAGGACTTCGATGGGCGACCCATCGCCGCCCTGGTAGACCTTGCGGAGGTTGCGCGCTTCGAGGACCGGTGTCATTCGTGGCGGATCGCCTCGACCGGTGTCAGACGCGCGGCGGCCCGGGAGGGATGGAAGGTGGCCGCGATGGCGAGCAGGAGACTCATGAGGACGACGATCGCGACGTCCCGCGCCTCGACGTGCACCGGGAGGTGGTCGATGAAATACACTGCCGGATTGATCCTGATCCAGCGCCATCGGTCGACCCCCAGGGCCACGATGAAGCCTCCGGTCAGGCCCAAGACGACGCCCGCGAACCCGATGATCGCCCCCTGCACCAGGAAGATCCTGCCGACCGCCGGCGCAGTGAGCCCCATGGCCCGGAGGATGCCGATCTCCCGGGTCTTGTCCGCCACCACCATGGTGAGCGTCCCGACAATGTTGAAGGCCGCCACCACCATGATGAAGAAAATGATCATCCCCATGGCGATCTTTTCCAGCTGCAGGGCGCTGAACAGCGAGGCGTTCTGACTCTGCCAGTCCAGCGCCCGATAGGGGTAGCCCAGCCGCTCCTCCAGCCGCCTCCCGATCTCCGGCGCCTTCCAGGGGTCGGCCACCCGAATCTGGATGCCCGACACCGCGTCGCCCAGTCCGCTGAACCGCTGCGCCACCTCCCGTGATATAATGACGAATTGGTTGTCGTACTGGAACATGCCGGTATCGAACAGCCCGGTGACCTCGAAGTGCCAGTACTTGGGGACGGCGACCCCGAGGGCGGGATTCACTTTCGCTTCGGTGGGCGGGACCAGCGTGACAACGTCGCCGGGAAAAGCGGAGAGCCTCGAGGCTAACCGGTAGCCCAGGATGATCCCCCCATCGACGTCGGTTCGGGTGGTCCGGAAGGACAGGTCTCCTTTGGTGATGGACTGGGGGAGGGCCGTGACCGATCTCCTCCCGGTGTCGGGATCAAACCCCACGATCTGGACACCCTCGGTGTAGTCGTGACCAGCCGAGATCAGCGACTGGGTGATCACTTCGGGAGCCACGGCGACGACGCCGGGTTCCTGCTCGGCCTCCTTCACCACCGCCCGCCAGTCGTCGAGCCGGAGACCCGGCCCGAAGGTCAGGATCCTGAGGTGTGGATTGGCCACCAGGATCCGCTCTCGCAGGTCGTTGCGGAGACCATTCATGACGCCGAGCACCACCACCAGTGCCATGACCCCGACGGCGACACCGCCGACCGAAATGACGGTGTTGAGCGACGCTCGGGATGCCCGCCGCCCTCGCAAGTAGCGCAACGCAATCTTCACCTCGAGGCGGTTGGGCCAGCGGAGCATCCCGCGGGTCTCCGTCGCCCGCAGTTCCGGCCGGCCCGCCCGCCGGTCCGCCGGTCCGCCGGTCATCATCCCTCCGGCCGCATTGCGGGAAAGAGAATCACGTCCCGGATCGAGGGTTGGTCCGCCACGATCATCATCAGGCGGTCGATGCCGAGACCGAGGCCGCCGGTCGGCGGCATGCCGTACTCGAGGGCCCGGACGTAGTCCGCGTCGTATTGCTGGGCTTCCTCGTCACCGGCAGCCCGCTGCCGAGCCTGATCCTCGAAGCGACGGCGCTGGTCGTCCGGATCGTTGAGTTCGCTGAAGGCATTCGCCAGTTCCTTTCCCTGAACGAACAGCTCGAACCGCTCGGTGAGAAAGGGGTCGTCCCGGTGTTCCTTGGCCAGGGGAGAGAGCGGCTTGGGGTAGTCGACCACGAAGGTCGGCTGCACCAGCCGGGGTTCCACGAAGGTCTTGAACATCTCATCCTGCAGGCGGCCCCCGGCCAGCTTCGCGATCGCCTCGGCGTCGGCCCCGGCCGTGACAAGGGCCGCGCGGAGAGAGGCGTCACTGGCGGTGCGAAGATCCACTCCGGAGTACCGCTCGACCGTCGGCAGAAACTGCACCCGGGGCCAGGGCGGAGTGAAGTCCAGTGACACCCCGCCCCGCTCGACCCGGGTGGAACCGCAGCACTCGGTCAGCACCCCCGACACCAGGCTCTCGGTCAGTTGCATCATGTCCCGATAATCGGCATAGGCCTGGTAGCACTCCAGCATGGTGAACTCGGGATTGTGAGTCCGGTCCATCCCTTCGTTCCGGAAATCGTGGCCGATTTCGTAGACCCGCTCCAGTCCCCCCACCACCAGCCGCTTGAGGTACAGCTCGTCGGCGATCCGGAGATAGAGGGGCATGTCCAGCGCATTGTGGTGGGTCACGAACGGCCGGGCCGTCGCGCCACCGTAGAGCGGCTGGAGGATCGGGGTCTCGACCTCCAGAAACCCCCGGGCGTCGAGGAACCGGCGGATCAAAGCGACCGCGCGCGCCCGCAGCCGGAAGAGCTCCCGCACTTCGGGGTGTACGGCCAGATCCGCGTAGCGCTGCCGGTAACGGAGCTCGGGATCGGCCACTCCACCGTAGCTGCGGGTGCTTCCGTCCTCGAGCACTTCGACCTTCGGGCGTGGCAGCGGCTTCAGCGATTTGGCGAGGAGTGTCACCTCGGCGGCCTTCACGGTCACTTCGCCCGTCTTGGTCTTCATCAGTGGACCCCGGACCCCGATGTGGTCATCGAGATCGAGCAGCTTGACCATCTCGTAACCGGCACCGAGATCGTCGCCGCGGAGGTAGACCTGGATCCGTCCACTCCCGTCCTCCAGGTGACCGAACACCACCTTGCCCTTCGGTCGCCAAGCCTGCACCCGCCCCGCCACGCTCACTTCCGGACCCCGATCGCCGTGCTCGTCGCGATAGAGCGCGAGGGCCTCGCGGGTGGAATGGGTCAGCCGGAATTCGTAGGCGAACGGGCGGACCCCCATGGCGACAAGGGCGGCCAGCTTCTCGCGCCGATGCTTCTCGGGCTGGCTCAGCTCCTCCGAGCTCACGCGGCGTGGCCCCCGAACCGCTTCAGGTAGGTCCGGATGAATTCGTCCAGATCCCCGTCCATGACCCGCTGGACGTCCCCGACCTTCACTTCCGTACGATGGTCGTTGACCATGGTGTAGGGCTGGAAAACGTAAGAGCGGATCTGGTTTCCCCACGAGTTGTCGGTTTTGGTGGCCTCGACCACGGCGCGCGCCGCCTCCTGCTCCTCCAGCTTCCTCTGGTACAGCGCCGCCCGCAGCATCTTCATGGCGGTCGCCCGATTCTTGGTCTGGCTGCGCTCCTGCTGGCAGGAAACCACAGCCCCAGTGGGAACGTGGGTGAGGCGAACGGCCGATGAGGTCTTGTTGACGTGCTGTCCCCCGGCCCCCGACGCTCGGAAGACATCCATCTTGATGTCTTCCTCCCGAAGATCGATTTCGATGGTGTCGTCGATGTCGGGATAGACGAACACCGAGGCGAACGACGTGTGCCGCCGAGCCTGGGAATCGTAGGGTGAAATTCGCACCAGGCGGTGCACCCCCTTCTCCGCCTTGAGGAATCCATAGGCGTATTCGCCCTTGATCTCGATGGAGACCGACTTGATCCCGGCTTCCTCCCCCGGGAGGAGGTCGAGGATGGTGACGCTGAAACCATGGCGCTCCGCCCAACGGACGTACATCCGCATGAGCATCTCGGCCCAATCCTGGGATTCGGTCCCCCCCGCGCCGGGATGGATAGTGAGGATGGCGTCCCGGGAATCCTCCGGCCCCTGCAGCATGGCCTGAAGCTCGAACGACTCCGCCGCCCGGCCGATCGCCTCCGCCTCGGCCTCGAGTTCGGCCCTCATCGCGTCATCCGGGTCCGCCTCGAGCAGCTCGAGCATGGTCCGCGCATCACCCAGTCGCGAACGGATCGCATCGTAGGGAGTGATCCAGGCCTTC
>JBGPJS010000190.1:0-7300 GCA_041485505.1 Gemmatimonadota bacterium
ACGGCGACCAGCACGACCAGCGCCTCGCGCCATCCCAGGAAGAGCCAGATGAGCCCGGTGACCGAGAGGGTGGCGATGCCGAGGTGGAGGATCAGCTCGCTGGCCTTCTCCCGCGCCGTCTCACCGTAGTTCCGGGTCTCCTGGACCGTGACCGCGGCTGGAAGCAGTCTGGCGCGGGCCTGCTCGACCCGCTCCAGGACCCTCCGAGCGACGGTGGTCGCATTGGCTCCCTTCCGCTTGGCGACGCTGATCGTGACCGCACTGGCGGCGCCGTCACCGCGGGTGGCCGAGGCGACATAGTCGGTTCGCTCGCCAAAGTCCTCCCGAACCCGGGCGATATCCCTCACCTGCACCACCGCCCCGGCCCGCGCGGCCACCACCACGCCGGCCACGTCCGATCCGCTCCGGAGCGCCGCCCCCACCTGCACCCGATAGACCGATCCGCCGCTGGCGAATTCTCCCACCTCGGCCCGGGCGTTGGCGCCCTGGAGGGCTTGAGCTACCTCGCCCGGTGTGAGCCCCGCCGCCGCGAGACGGGCGGGATCGAGATCCACCAGGATCTGGCGCGGCTGCCCGCCCGTGATGGTGGTGGCGGCGACGTCGTTGACCGTGCGGATCTCCTCCTCGAGCTGGGTCGCGATCAGGCGGAGCTGGTTGGAGCCATAGCGAGTCGAGGAGAGCGTCAGGGTCAGAATCGGGACATCATCGATGGAATGCGGCTGGACCAGCGGAGGCAGGGCTCCCGGCGGCAGCCGGTCCAGGTCCGCGATCAGTTTGGCCTGGACCCGGGTGATGCTCCGCTCCTGGTCCTCTCCCACCTTGAAGCGCACGGTGACGAGGGTATACCCCTCGGCGGCCATGGAGTACACATGCTCCACCGCCGGGATCTCCCACATCCGCTGTTCGATCGGCCGGGTAAGCAGGTTTTCGACCTCGGCGGGAGAGGCGCCCGGCAGCGTCGCGATCACGTCGATCATCGGCACCGAGATCTGGGGCTCTTCCTCGCGCGGAGTCGCCAGCAACCCGAGCACTCCGGCCGCCAGCGCGGCGATGGCCAGCAGGGGAGTGAGCCTGGAGTTGAGGAACCGGCCCGCGAGATGCCCGGCGAAGCCCATAGTCAGTCGCTCCCCACGAGAACCACGTCGCCGGCCCGGAGGCCGGCAAGCACCTCCACCGATCCGCCCAGGGTCTGCCCGGTCTTCACCCAGCGCCGGTCCACTCCCCGAGGCGACCACACCCGGACTCCGGTCAGGTCTCCCTCCTGTACGATGGCGGCGGCCGGCACCAGGAGCGCGGTACGTCGTCCATCGGGTACCTGCAGGGTCGCGCTGCTGCCCGCGAGAAACCTGCCGGTGGGGTTGTCGACCAGGGCATTTACCAGATAGAGGGCGCCGCTGGGCGCCGGGACAATCCCTTCGACAACGGCACCGGCCGGGCGGTCCTCGATCCGTACCTCGACGCTCTGCCCGCGGCGCAGCGTCGCCGCCACCCGGGGCGGAACCGACACGCTCACCCGAAGGCGGGAAGCATCTTGCAGCTCAACCACGGGTGTGCCCGGAGCGGCAAAGGCCCCCGGATCCAGGTAGCGCCGAGTGACGATGCCGGCAAAGGGCGCCCGTACCGTGGCGTAGGCTCCGATGGCATCGAGTTCCCTGCGGGAGGCGTTGGCGCCGGTGAGCCCGGCTTCGGCGCGGGCCAGGCCTGTCTCCGCCTGATCGAGCTGGTATTTCGTCGCCGCGCTGTCGGCGTAGAGGGCCCGAAATCGAACCGCCTGGGTCTGGGCGTCCCGGGCGGTCGCTTCGGCGGCGGCGATGCTCGCATCCACCTGAGCGCCCCTGGCTTCGAGGTCCCTCGCGTCGATCCGAGCCAGTACCTGGCCCGCGATGACCCGATCGCCTTCCTGGACCGCAACCTCGACAATGCTCCCCATCAGCCTGGTGCTCAGCGTGGACCGCTGGAGCGGCTCCGCCACTCCCGCCGCGTCGTAGGTGGCCGTGATCACGGTGTCCTTGATGGTCACGGTGGCGGTTCCCGCCGCCGGCGGGGCGGGCAAGGCGGGCGTCACATCGCTCTTGCCGCGGCCGCAGCCAGCGAGGACAAGAGCGGTCGCCACGGTCGCGCGATGGATTCGGTTCATCGTCATTCCCTACTCCTGGAGGTCGATCAGGGCAGCGAGGTCTCCTCCCACTGCCTTGAACTGTTCGGCGGCCGCGACCAGGACCTCGTAGCGGGTCGTGGCAAACCCAAGATCCGCCGAGGTCTGGGCGGTGGCGGCGTCAAAGAGTTCGGTCACGGAGGCCAAGCCCCCGTCATACTTGTGGCTAACGATGCGGTGGGCTTCCCGGGCCTGGGCACCCGCGCGCTCGGCGATATCAAGGCGCGACCGGGCCACCGCGAGCTCGGCCGTTGCCCGCGCCAGCTCCAGTCCTGCCTGCGCCTTCGCCGCTTCCATCCGGGCGCCGGCCGCCAGCTGCCGCCCGCTCGCCGCCCGCACCTCGGACAGCTCCGCGGCGCCGGTGAAAGGCGCCCAGCTCAGCATGATACCAACCGTCCAGGCGCTCTTCCCGTTGAAGGGAGAGCCGGGCGCATTCCACTCGATCCGGCCGAAGGAGTTGAGGCGGGGCAGATACAACGCCCTGGCCCGACGGCTGTCGGCCGCGGTGGCGGCCAAGGCCTGCTCCGCGGCCAGAATGTCCGCGCGGCGATCGCCGTCGAGCGAATCCGGCGTCACGTGATCGGCGAGCTTGCGGACCCGATCGGCCCCGGGGAGCGAATCCGGCAGGATGAACTCGGTGTCTCCCGGTTCACCCATCAGCACCGCCAATCCCAGTTTGGCGAGCCGAACCTCGCTCCGGGCTCCAATCAGCGCTGACTCCACCTCGTCGGCCTTCACCGACGCGAGCAGGGCGTCCGATCGGGTCACCATGCCCTGCGCGCCCAGTGATTCGGCCTCGCGTTGGTGGGACCGTGCCGCCGCCAGGCCCGCCTCGAGGGTCCGGGCCCGCTCGACCGCCAGGACTGCGCCCCAGTAGCCGCGGGCTACCTCGACGGCCGTGACCGTTCGGGTCCAGCGCTCCGCCGAGTGGGCCGCTCGCTCCGCCCTGCCGGCAGCCTCTCGCCCCAGCCAGGCGTCCGGGTTGAACAGGGGTTGCTCGACGATCAAGGCCGTCACCAGGTTGCCAGCGGCCGCGGGATCATTGAGTGCGCCGGGAGCGAACGCGGCGGGGGTCACGGCCCGCTGCCGGAGGATGAACCCGAAGGCGCCGAGCGGGTCCGTGGTGCGGACATAGCCACTCTCGAACCGGGCGGTGGGGAGGATCCCCTTGAGGGGCGCTATGGCCTCCCCGCCACGGGCCCGGGTTTCCGCGACGGCGATGCGGTTGGCGTAGGCACCGCGGTCGGCACGCTGCAGGGCCTCCCCCAGGCGGAGGGGTGCCTGGGCGGCGAGCGCTTTGAAGGAGAGCCCGAGGCCCGGAAGGGCCAGCAGGAGAACGGTGATCGTGCGCATCGGCTTCCCGGACATGACCCACCTCATCGGGCACTTGCGAACTTGCTACATGACTATATAGTTATATATGACAAGAGTCAAGTCGGTCCCGGATCGCCGCGGTTCCCCATGGCGCCGGATCGGCCACTACTTCATTGTTATATGGTCATTTGCCCTGGGAAGGCCGATCCGATGTCCCGCAAACCGCTGAGCGCCGAGCAGATGCGGCTGATTGCCGCACGCTTCAAGGCCCTGTCCGAGCCCTCCCGGCTGGAGATCCTCAACGCGCTGCGCGGGGGTGAGCGCACCGTCACGGAGCTCCTGGAGACCACCGGCCTGGGCCAGGCCAACGTCTCCAAGCATCTGCAGGTGCTGCACGGTTCGGGCTTCGTGGAGCGGCGGAAGGACGGGGTCAGCACCCACTACCGGCTGGCGGACAAGGATGTGCTCCGGCTGTGCGAGCTGATGTGCGGAAGACTGGAGGCGGAAACGCGGGTCAAGAAGAAGCTGTTCGCCTGACGGCGCCGGCTCGCGAGCAGGCGGTAGGAGTCCAACTCACAACCACCGATGATGCCTCTTGACCTCGCGCGGGGGGATGTACCCTTAGCTCAAGTATTCAAGAGAGTTATTGATTATGGCCATATCCCGGGCCCGTCGCTTCAAGGACACGGTGTACGCCCTCCTCCCACTATCCAGACATCCACCATCGCCACAGCCACGGGGGAGCGTGCTTCCCATCTTCACCATGCATCCTGGCAGCAATGGTCACCACAGGCCGATCGGCCGCGCACGCCTTCCCAGCCTTCGCGCGCGATGATCGGGACCATCGCCAGTGCCGCCATCGGATCGGCCCACCACCAGCCGAGCACCGCATTGAGCACGAGGCCGCTGAGTAGAATCGCTGACAGCCAGGTACACAGAGCGGTCTGCTTCGCCTCGGCCACGAGCGCTCCGCTCTGCATTGCCAGCGCCACCTTGCGCTTCGCCCGAGCCAGGAGCGGCATCACGATCAGCGAGGCTGCCGCGAGAACGATTCCGGTCACACTCTCCCGCGGGGGCTCCTGCCCGATCAGGGCCTTGAGCGAGTCCCAGGTGATGTAGGCCGCCAGGGCGAGGAAGCAGAGACCAACGGTGCGGAGGGTGAATCGTTCCGCGTGCTGTCGCTGCGCTGGATCTACGTCCCGTCCCAGGCGCCAAAGCGCCGTGACGCCAGCGGTGACTTCGATCAGGCTGTCGGCGCCGAAACCGACCAAGGCAACGCTCCCCGCCAGCACTCCGGCCAGCAGGGCGATGACCGCTTCGAGGCTGTTATACAGCACCGTTATGTAACCGAGTCGGAGCCCGCGTCGAACCAGTCCGGCTCTAGCCACCGCTCCCGTCGAGTCGGCCAGGCTCGTCATGTTGCAACCGCCTTATCGATCGACTTCCTGAGTCCCCGCCGCCGCCAGATGCCGCCAGCGGTTCATCTTAGGCTGACCGCTACAAGCTAACGCCAATCGCTAACGGCACACGATGGAGCTGGGCTACCCGTACCGCAACTCGGTCGCCATGCCGGCCATATGATGATAGAGGTTGTGGCAGTGGAAGAGCCAGCGGGCCCCGGGATTGTCAGCCACCACGTCGAGGATCCCACCTTCCATGTGCCCGAACATGACAGTGTCCTTCCGGACCGGCGTGCTCAACCTCCGACCATTGAACGACACCAGTTGGAGAAAGTGACCGTGGAGGTGCATCGGGTGCGGCATCATGCTCATATTGGAGAGCCGGAGCCGGACCCGTTGCCCGGTTCGGACCAGAATCGGTTCGGTGTCGGGATGCACCCGGTGGTTGATGGTCCACCGTGCGGGATCCGGCATCCCACCGGAGAGCTGGAGGTCGTACACCCGATCCGGCACCGGCACCGATGACGGTGTGGCGCCGGCGAGTTCATCATACCTGAGAGTCTCCTCCCGGCCATCGGCCTCGCGAGGCCCAGGTTCTGGCCTCGTGCTCCGCACGCCGTCATAGCGAATCAGCGTGGTGACGCGGGCGCCCCCAGGTGCAGTGGCCGTCAACGGCCACAGCCCGGGGTTTTGCGCCTCGATCAGAACGTCCCATCGCTCGCCCATGCCAAGGGTCACCGCGCGCGTCTTACCCGGATCGATCGGCTGGCCATCGGCGTGGGTCACTTGCATTTCGTGCCCGGCGACCTGAATCAGCAGCGGCAGTGACGAGCCGGCATTGATGAGCCGCAGCCGCAGCCGGTCGCCCCGCCGGACCCGAAGCTCGGTTGCCGAGCGATCCCCCCGCCCGTTCACGATCAGCCCGTCGTATAGCGGTTCGACCCGGGGCGGTTTGTGTTGGGGCTTGGTGGACGAGTCCGGTTTCCCCGGGGACATTCCCCCGCCCATCATCCCGCCCCCCATGATTCCCTCCATGCCCATCATGCCGGACGCGTTCGGGTTGGGGCGTGGGTGATCGGGATCGAAGAGCCAGTCATCGAACACGAGGGTGTGCTCCTGGTCGTACTTCAGCATTTCGTGGCTGGGTTCGACGATGATCGCTCCGTACAATCCCCGGTCCAGCTGGTAGCCGACATGGGTGTGATACCAGTAGGTGCCCGGTGCCCGCGCGACGAACTGGTAGGTGAATGTCCCGCCGGGTGGCACCGCCGGTTGGGTGAGATCTGGCACGCCATCCATCGGAAACGGCACCGGGACCCCGTGCCAGTGGATGGTGGTCGGCTCGGGCAGTTCGTTGTGAAGGATGACACGCAGGGTCTCACCCTCTCTTACTCGCAGCTCCGGCCCGGGAACAGTGCCGTTGTAGGTCCATGCCGGGGCTGTGGGCCCGCCACCGATGTCCCAGTCTGCCGGGCGGGCCGTCAGCCGGTACTCCCGAACCGGACTCCCCGGCCCGACGCGGAATCCGCCGGGTCGGGTGATCCAGAATGCGCCAGCGCCCAGGCCCGCTGCCGCTCCGAGAAAGTCTCTTCGCGAGAGCGGGTTCATGTTCGCGGCGCGTCCGGGCCGAACCGTGCGTCGATCGCCGCCTGGATCTTCTTGATGTCGGTGACACCCTGCTTGGTCATGGTAAAGGCGATTTCCGCGGAGCCCATGCAGATGCTGCAGCCCGAGGCATGATCGCTTTCGAAGCACTCAAGCAGGGAGCGGTGGTGGAAAATGTCGCTCTCGTGGCAGTGACACCAGCAATAGAGGTGGTTCAGTACCGCAGACACCTGGTGGGCCACGCCGTAGGCGTGCTGCTGTCGGGGATCCTTGAATTGGGCCGCGTCGATCACCGCCGCGGCGTCGGAGCGCCCGGTCACCTTGACGGCGGGGGCTCGGCCGGAGTGCGGACGGGTATTAAGGACGACGAGGGCCGTGGCGATGACGATCGCCATGGCGGCGCACCAGATCAGCGTGACCCATGAGGTGCGGGATTGGGTGTTGGTCCGGCTCATGATGATTCCTCCAGAGGATGCGAAGCTGGTCGCCGCGCCCGGGATGATCCGAGCATGGTTGGACTGAACGACCGTCAATTGGAAGATCGGGTGATCAGGCTTCGGGAGGAGGCGACTCGGGCGGGAGCGACAAGGCCTCGGGGGCGAGCGGGGTCCACTCGATCACTCGGTGTCCATCCGGCTCCGCCGTCGGCAGTCCGGTCGAATGGACAATCGCGGAGCAGTGTCCACCCGAACAGGAAAGCAGGTTCGGGGCGGCTCCGCAGTCGTCCGACCGTCCCGAACCGTGGTGCATGAGGGCGGTCCCGAGCGCAGGTCCGCTCCCGCAGGTGGGGATCGGCGTCACGCTCGCCACCAGGCCGAGCAGGAAG
>JBGPJS010000191.1:0-7230 GCA_041485505.1 Gemmatimonadota bacterium
CATGAGGGCGTTGTAGATGGTGCTGAACCCGGTCGGAGCTCCGCCGGTCGAAGTGAGGTTGATGCCTTCCCACGGCAGCTGTCCGGTTGGATCCTCCGAGGTGAAGATGACCTGGGCCCCGCCTGGGCTGCCGGCCAACAGCGTGGCGCCGCCCGCGAAGTTCAACGACGCGCGGTAGCCCATGCAGACCAGCGCCCCGGCCTCGACGGTCAGGGCCGCGTTGTTCGATACAGCCAACGCCAACGCTGCGGGTACGTGGTGCGGCCCGGCGGCGGCCGTCCAGGTCTCGCTGGCCGTGATACCGGTGGCGTGCTGCACTCCCGTGGCCTGGCAGCCCACCGGCGGTGGGGTGTTGGTGGTGGCAGTCGCTTGGAAGGTGACCGACGAGGTGCCGCCACCCGGCAAGGTGGTGGTCGCGGTCACCGATTGCTGGCCGAGGGTACTGCCCAGGGTCCATTGTACGCTGGTGTGTCCGGTGGCGTCGGTGATGGTGTTGGCCTGGCTGACCGTTCCGCCTCCGGTCGTGACGCTCCATTGGACTCCGTTGTAGATCGGCAGGCCGTTGGCCGAGAACAGCACCGTGAGCGGCGTCGAGAGCAGGTGGCCGACGGCATCGGTCTGCTGATCGCCGCCCGTGATGCTGAGCGCCTGCCCCCCCGTCGCCGTGGCTTTGAATGGCACGAAAGCGACGATATGGTTGCTGCCCGAGACGCTGAGCGTCGCCACAAGCTGCTGGGAGCCCAGGGAGTAGTCGAGGGTCCAGTCCGCCGTGACTTCGCCCAGGCTGTTGGTGGTAGTTGCGACCGGGGTGATGGTGCCGGGCCCGCTCCAATTGACCGCGGTGTTTCGCACCGGGCCTATCAGCTGCTGCGTGGTGTGGTCGTAGGCATCGAATCGCACGATCAGTTGGGTGGGGAGCAGGGTACCGGCCGGACCGCCTTGGCCATCCCCCTGGACCACCGAACCCTGATAGTCCACCTGCAGTCCGCCGGCCGGCCCCGCCGGAGTATTGCACCCGTTGATGCCGGCGGCCAAAACGATCACCAGGGCGACGATGCCGGCCGCGCGATTGCCGATCCTGCACATGAGAGGCTCCCAGGGGGTAGGGCGTCAGGCAGCCGCCCGTCTCACCCACGGCCGCCAGCAGTGCCATCTACCCCATAGACGCAGGCGGCAGCCGGGGATTCTCACTCCGGGGAACCGGGAACCGGGAACGGGGAACAGGGAACGGGGAACAGGGAACGGGGAACGGGAACGGGGACCCCTCCTCAGCCCGAGCGCAGCGAGGGATCTGCGCTCAATTGTTGCGAGCGTCGCTCGAATGATTGACCAGATCCCTCGTCGCGGCGGTGCCGCTCCTCGGGATGAGGCATGGCGACGAAGAATGGATGGTCGCAGGCTGGATGGAGATTGCCGCGGCCCCTTGCCCTCGCTCTGCTCGGGGCAACGGGGCCTCGCAATGACAGAAGGTGGCTACCTTCGGCCCGTTCCCCGTTCCCCGTTCCCCGTTCCCCGTTCCTCCCTAAAGGGACTCCCTCGCGGCCGGGGCGCGCGTCTAGTTAGAGGCGCGGCCGAGGGCCGCTCGGTCGCCGTTCCCCGTTCCCCGTTCCCCCTCACGCCGCCAGGCGATACCGCTCCTGCAGCACGCAGGCGCTGAGCAGGATCATCAGGATCTGATCGTGGGTCACTCGCGAACCCTCATCCATCGTTGGGAGCCGGTCGAGGAGCTCGAGCACCTTGGCCCGGTCGAAGAAGGGCAGGGACCATCGGGCCCGCGGTGATCCAGGGCGTGGGTGGCCCGCTCCAGCGCCTCCCGGGAAACCGGGTCCCGCCGGGAGAACATCGCGACGATGCCGCACATGAAGGGCTCCGGGTAGCCGTTAGTCGTTAGTCGTTAGCCGTTAGCTGGTAGCTATTGGGAACTTCGACCTCAGTCAGGAGGAACGCCTTCGCGAGGGGCGGCTTCAGCCGCCGAACGAGCAATCTGACGCTCGCGGGAACGACACGCCAGTCGGACCGGAGCGCCGCGGCACGTTTGTCCGTTCCCCGTTCCCCGTTCCCTGTTCCCCATTCTCCCGTTCCCCGTTCTTCTCCTCTTGCGCATTTCCGCACCATTTGCTAGACTGTCCTCCGCTTCACCGGGAGTCGCGTCCCTGTTGGTCCATGGTGTGAAAGGCAGCCGCCTTCGGGCGTTCTGACGGCACACCCGCAGCAGAGCCGGATGCTCGCTGCCTGAGACCACGGAGACGCGACTCTTTGTTTTCCAGGATCGACGCAGTCGAATTGAACCGAGAACGGAACCAGCAATGACGGCCAAACTGCTTTCACCCATTCGCCTTACCGATCGCGACCTGACGGTCGCGCCGTGGGGAGGAGTGCGCCCGGCCGCCAGGGCGGGCCTGGGTCGAGCCAGTGAAGGCAAACAGGATTCGTGGTACCGGCAGGAAAAGCGGGTGCAGGCGGGAGGGAACGACCCAGGACCCTGAGGTCCAAGGTCCCAGTCCTTCTCCCGAAGGGGATGAACCATCGCCCCACCTGTGCGCATGACGCCGGGTGGGGCGATTGGATTTTGGGATTGGGGAATTGGGGGATTGAGGGATTGGGGGATTGTGGGATCATTGGATTGGCGGGTTTCGAGATGGGACCATAAGGGCCAACCCAATCTGGAGTTGGAGTTCACCCGATTTGGTGGACGGGTGGCGACTTGGGAATCAAGCCGCCGGTGACATGACCTGTTCGTAGTGGTTGGGCGATCGACTGCCCAGCGCCGAGTGCCGCCGATGCGGGTTGTACCAGCCTTCGATGTAGCGGAAGACCGCGACGCGGGCCTCGGCCTGGGTGTGAAAGCACCGGCGGTCCAGCAGCTCACATTCCAGCGTCGCGAAGAAGCTTTCCGCCATCGCGTTGTCGTAAGCGCTGCCGACGGCCCCGCGGGACGGCCGGACCCCCATCGCCTCGCAGCGGTGCCCGAAGGCGAGGGCGGTGTACTGGCTGCCGCGATCGGAGTGGTGAATCACGCCGTGGGGCCGGCGCTGGTGCAGCGCCATGTTCAGCGCGGCCAGGACGAGCGACGTCTGCATGTGGGTCGCCATGCTCCACCCCGCGATCCGCCGGCTGTAGACGTCGAGCACGATCGCCAAGTAGAGGAAGCCGGCCCAGGTCGGGATGTACGTAATGTCCGCGACCCAGAGCTGATTCGGCGCGGTGGCCGTAAAGTCGCGGCGCACCAAGTCGGCGGCCGGGGTCTCAACCGCCCCCCGCCGGGTCGTGCGGACTCCCCGACGGCGGCTGACGCCGACCAGCCCGTGCGCCCGCATCAGGCGGGCAATGCGCTTCTGGCCGACGCGCAGGCCCGCGTCCCGGAGATCGTCCCGCAAGCGGGGCGCGCCGTAGGTGGCGTCCGAGCGGGCGTGCCACGCGCGGATGGCCGTCAGCACGACCTGGTCCCGCTGGGCGTGGGCCGAGGGCGGTCGCTGCCGCCAGGCATAGAAGCCACTCGGGGAGACCCGGAGGACGCGACACATCGTCGCGACCGGGTAGACGGCCTGGTGGTCCCTCACGAACCCGAACCGCTCGGTGGGATCGTGCCGGTCTCCCGTGCGAACCAGGCCGTGGCTTTTGCCAGGATCTCGCGCTCGAGCTTCAGCTGCCGATTCTCGCGCTTCAGCCGAGTGAACTCCTCGCGCTCGGCAGACGTGAGACCATCGGTGCGCTGGCCTCCATCGCGCTCCGCCTGGGCCATCCAATTACGGATCGTCTGGGCGGACGGTTCGAACTCGTGGGCCAACTCGTCGGGGGTGCGCCCGGCCCGCACCAGCTCCAGGAGCTGGCGGCGGAACTCAGGCGGATAGGCGGGACGGGGTCGGGGCATCGGGACATCCTCCTGCAACAAGAGTGAGGTGTCCACGGAACCGGGTCAACTCCATATGGGATTGTGGGATTGGGGGATTGGGGGATTGGGGAATTGAGGGATTGAGGGATCGCCGATCACGTCTTGCCCTGCTTCATCCGGTGACGTGCCGTGTGGCGTGAGACGACGAAGATCGCCAGCAGTTCGTTGAATTCCCTTGTCAGAGCTCCTACCCGCGTGGCTTCAACCAGGTTGACCTCCACGAGCATTTCCAGCCAGAAGATCGTCTCGTCGGCCTCTTCGATGACGAGACCTAGCTTGGCGATGAATTCCCGTTTCGACCTGGCCCGACAAGCCGCACGATAGTTTGCGGCGACCGATGTGCCTGCCCTCAAGACCTGACCGCCGAGCACTCGGCCTTCACCTGATACCGGCAACTCACGAAAGAGCTGAACGACCTGTACCGCCGCGTTCTGGGCTCGGCGCTTGAGTGCTTCCGCCATCGGACTGAGGCCCCGGGACTGAGATAGCATGAGGCTATGATGAGCCCTCTGCCTCCCACCAGCGTCATCAAATTCACCCGCGCCTCATCCTAAACCCGCAGGGCCTCTCAGCTGCCCAATCCCCCCGTCCCTCAATCCCTCAATCCCTCAATCCCCCAATCCCCCAATCCCACAATTCATATCCCCACCCAGTAGCTGGCCTTGAGCGCCAACACGTTATCCGCCGGAGTGAAGCGAAGGGCGCGGAAGTCTCGTCCGAAGTCAAAGTCACTCACCCCGGACGCGGCATCGGTCCGGCTCTGCTGCCAGACCAGGAAGAGCGCCGCCCCCGGCCGGTACTCCCAGCGCAGAACAACGTTGGCTCGCAGGGCACGGAAGTTGAAATTCTGATCCCCGACGTTGAACGCCGCCGCGGGCCCGGCCCCATCCGGATCCACGGTGAATCCACCGGCCCCGTCAGGGGCGATGGTCCCGCGGTCCCGGCCATAGATGTCGAAGTCGTAGCTCCGCACCGCCCGGAGTTCCTTGTAGTCGCTGAATCCGTTGGAGACGAGCAACGGCTGGGCGTAGAGCTGGAGGCTCAGCGTGGGGGTGAAGGTCCAATTGAGCCTGGCCTCAAGGGCCAGCGAGGTCTGTCGCAGGGTCGCGAAGACGTAGCGGCTCCCGAAGGTGGCGGTGGCGGTCGAGTCCGGAACCGATTGGACGAACTGGCCCAGATTGTGGTTGACCGACAGGCTCGGTGCCAGCCGGATCTGCAGGTTGGACCCGGGGTTGATCGTGAGGGACGGAGAGACGGTCAGGGAGTGTTCGGTCGCGGTGGTCCGGGTGTAGTTGGCGGCCAAGCCAAAGGTGTGGCGCTTGCGGGAATCCGAGTTCACCTGAGCCCGGACAAACACGCCGCCCGGCGCCCGGGCGAGGGGCCCGCCCCGGGTCAGGTGATCATCCGTGGTGGCGGTGAAAAAGTCGGTCTCGAGCTGCCACTGCCAGAAATTCCGGAGCCGGGCCACCTGAGTGGCGCCGGAGTAGTTGGTGACGTTGTTCCACTCATAGTCCCACTCCTGGGTGGAATACCCGTCCACCCGGTAGCTGCGGAACCACCGCCCGGGGCGGTATTCCACGTAGGCCAGATCGGTGGCCAGCGCCCGCCGGTTGGTGAAGACTTCGAATCCGACATCGTTGGTTTCGTAGCCCGGGCTCTTGTCCTGCAGGGCCACGCTCCCCAGCCAGTGGCGGCCCGAGAGCTTGGTGAGGGCCACCACGGCGTTGAAGCCCGCGAGAGCGGTCCGGGTCGAGTCGAGGGAGAAGCGCCCGGCATCGGGCCGCTGGTAGTAGCGCGCCGGCGAACGTTGCGTCAGGGCAATGGCCCCCGGAGATCCGCGGACCAGGCTGCCGGTCACGAAGGCGTCCAGCGCCCAGCTCTGATTGTTCCAATAGCGGGTCAGGTCCAATCCGCCCAGGTACGCGGAGGACCGCAACGCACCCGCGAGAGTCGGGTCGTCGAGTTGCCGGTCCACGGCCGTGAAGAGACCGCCGACCGCGGTGTTGCCATCGGCCGACTCTCGGCGCAGCCGACCGACGAAGTAGTTGGTGAGTGGCTCCACCGGAACCCGATTGACGGCGCCCAGGGTATCGACGAAGCGGCCCTTTTCCTCTCGGGTGACGGCATCAAGGATCGCCAGCGACCAGCCGCCGGCCGTCTTACCCGTGAGCTTGAGCGCGCCCGGGATCCGGGTCTCGACCGGCACATCGGCGGAAACCACGTTGGGACCACCCAGACCCAGTTGGGGCGAGCGGCCGATCCGGCGCGAGTTGAACACGTTGGGGAATCCGGCCTGGTTCCACGCGTTGACTTGGGCGAAGGAGAACAGACTGGAACCCTCGAGAAAAAACGGCCGCTTCTCGGGAAAAAACAATTCGAATTCCGAGAGGTTCACCCGGGCCGGGTCCACCTCCACCTGCCCGAAGTCGGGGTTGATGGTCGCGTCGAGCGTCAGGTTGCTCCCCACCCCAAGCTTGAGATCGGTGCCGGCGTCCTCGAAGTAGTCGTTGCCGTCCCGGAAGGGATCGCCCGGAGGTGGGTGGGTGTACTCCCCCCGGCCGCTCAGGTATGGGGCGATCTCGGCGTGGTGCGCCGCCGGCAGGTCCACCAGTCCGGTCAGATGGCCGTAGCGATTCACGCCGTTGCGCTGGTTCTTGGGAACGAAGGAGAAGACATCCTCCTCGCCCTTGCGCTGAATGAACCGGGTGAACTGGACGCCCCAGGTATCGCCGCTCCGATTGAAGCGAAGCTGGGAAAGGGGAATACGGATCTCCGCCGACCACCCGGACTCATCCTGTCGCACCTCCGCCTCCCAGACCGGGTCCGGGGCGTAATCCACCGTGCCGTCTGCCTGAATCACGCCATCCCGCCGGACGCCCCGAGGATTCACTTCGAAAAGAAAGCCGGTCAGGTGATCGTGGCGGGAGTCCAGTTGTACGGTGAACCGGTCGCTCTCGCTGGGCTCGTCCCGGCGGGTGAGCAGGGCGCGGATCCGGGCCGGCTCCCGGTCGAACAGCCGGACACCGACATAGAGCGCGTCATCGCCAAGCAGGACCCGAATCTCGGTGCGTTCGGTGGGCGGCTGTCCCTCATCGGGGTCACGTTGCACCAGACCGGCCACCGGTGTCGCCGCGCTCCAGGCGGCATCGTCCAGGCGGCCGTCGAGATGGAGTTCGCCCTTGAGCCGCGCGGCAGTGATGGTGGGGGCGAAAGCGGAGTCGGGCGCCTGGGCCGCGAGCGGGCCGGCGGCGCCAAAGAGGAGGAGGACGGCGATCATCTCGCGATGGTTCCCCCCGATTCCTGGTGCGATAGGGTGATTCCGCCGCCGCCCTGCGCAA
>JBGPJS010000192.1:0-7223 GCA_041485505.1 Gemmatimonadota bacterium
GGATTTACCGCGAGGTCGTGCACACATTTGCTGGGGTTGGTCGGGCCAGATGCTGGAGTCTCGCACGAGAACCCCGACCTTCGCGTCCTTCCATTCGCACCCCTCGTTGGGCGAACTGGCGCGCCCTCCCGCCAGGCTCCAGATTCATGCAGAACTCCCCCAACCCACGACCCACGATGGCCGCCGTTCCGCCCGGCCTGACCACCGCGTTAAGCGACCGCTACCGCCTCGACCGCGAGTTGGGCCAGGGCGGGATGGCCACGGTCTATCTGGCCGAAGACCTCAAGCACCACCGCCAAGTGGCGGTGAAAGTGCTCCGCCCCGAGCTGGCGGCCATCCTGGGCCCGGAACGGTTCCTCCGCGAGATCACCACCACCGCCAGCCTCCGCCACCCACACATCCTGCCGCTGTATGACTCGGGCGAGGCCGGGGGCTTCCTCTTTTATGTCATGCCCCTGGTCGAGGGCGAGTCGCTGCGTGACCGACTGACCCGCGACAAGCAGCTGCCGTTGCATGAGGCCCTGCGCCTGACCAGCGAGGTGGCCGACGCCCTGGGCTATGCTCACAGCCAAGGCATCATCCATCGCGACATCAAGCCCGAGAATATCCTGCTGGAGCGGGGCCACGCCGTGGTGGCCGACTTCGGGATCGCGCGGGCGGTGACAAGCGCGGGGGGCGAGAACCTGACCCAGACCGGGTTGGCCGTCGGGACCCCCGCCTACATGAGCCCGGAGCAGTCCGTGGGCGAAGCCGACCTCGATGGCCGCAGCGATCTCTACGCGCTCGGCTGTGTCCTCTATGAGATGTTGGCGGGCGAGCCGCCATTTACCGGGGCCTCGGCGCAGGCCGTGCTGGCGAAGCGGATGAGCTCCCCGGCGCCGAGTATCTCGATTCTGCGTGAGACCGTGCCGGCCCACGTGGCGCAGGCACTCGCTAGGGCGATGGCCCGGGTCCCGGCGGATCGATTCTCCAGCGGCGAGGCGTTCGCGGCGGCGCTGGAGGGGAAGCGGTCGGGGGGCATGACCCCGACCGAGGCACAGCCGGTGCAGGCAGTACCCGCTGTCGAGAGGCGCCGCCGCCGGCTCGTGGTGACCTGGGTCGCGGTCGCCGCGGTCGCGGCCGCCGCGCTGCTCTTTGGGCGGGGACGACGGACCCTCGCGAGAATGCCCCCGGCGCAGCGAACACAGTTGACGTTCGAGGGTCAGGTCTCCCGGGCGGAGATTGCCCCGAATGGAGAGCTTTTGGCGTATGTGTCAACGGTAAGTGATACCCAGCGGCTCCTGGTGCGAGACCTGCACGGAGGATCCACCATCAGGATCGCCGCGATCAAGCATGTGGTTGACCTGCGCTGGGCGCACGACGGCACGGAATTGTTTTTCGTCGGTGGTGACAGTCTTGCAAGGCCCATAAGGGTGATCTTCCCGCGGCTGGGAGGCGCTCCCCGCCCGAGCTCGTGCTTCCCATTTATCGCGCCGTCTCCCGATGGGGCCAAGTTGGCGTGCTGGGCTTTCGAGCCCGGGACTCGAATCCGGTATGTCGGTCTCGCAACCCAGGACACCAGCTCCATTGATCCGCCGGACAAGCTGAGTTTTAAGCTAGGGGGAGACTGGTCGCCGGACGGAAGGTTCTTCTCTCTCGCGACGCACGCTCCTGGCCCGCCGGAGCGATACGAGATATGGACGGTGCGCGTCGGACAGACATCGTGGCTCAAGCTGCTGAGCGACTCCGTGTCCATTTGGTCACCTCGCTGGTCCCCAAGAAATAACGCGGTCTATTACCTGCGCGGGGGTGACGTGTGGAGAATCAGCGTTCGATCCAACGGCTCAGCAGAAGGGCACTCCGAGGCCGTACAGACGGGACTCGACGCGGTGGCTTCGCTGAGCTTTGCAGGGGACGGCAGCACCATGGTGTTCGTGCGACGGCAGGGGCATAGCAGTATCTGGGTTGCGGCCGAAAAGGGACGCGCTGGAAGCAGTGAATTCGCGACGTCGCAGCTCACGCAAGGCACCGCCTCCCGGTCGACTGCTCGCTGGTCTCCCGACGGCGGTCGGATCGCATACACCCAGTGGAGCGGCAGGTCCGGCGATGTCTTCGTTGTGGCCGCCGCTGGCGGCGTACCCTATCAGGTGACCACCAGTGGAACAGTGGAGTCTCGCCCCGCGTGGTCCGCCGACGGCAAGCGGTTGACATACTACGCGCGAGTGCGGGGCACGCTCCGGGTGCAAGTCGCCGGTAGTGATGGGGGAGCACCGCGCTCCTATGCGATGACGAAGGTGGGCGGGGCGGAACCCCTCTGGGCGCCAGGGGCCAGCATTCTCTACCAGCGCCCTGGCAACCAGAACATCTTCGTCTTGGATCCGGAGACGGAGGCGGAGCGCCCTCTCGTGGAGAACGATTCGAGCGGTGAGATGCTCTCGCCTGCGATCTCCCCGGACGGGCGGAATATTGCTGCCCTTTGGAACCGAGACCGTCTCGGAGTCTGGATGATCTCGCTGCACGACTCCACACAACGCCTCTTGAGGCCGGGGTGGCTGCTTCCGGTCGATTGGTCCGCCGACGGTAGGTTCCTGTATGTCAAGAACGGGAGAGGAGATTCCCTCTTGATCGTGCCAATCGATCGCGCGGGACCTGACCGTGCGATTTCGCTTCCTTGGAAGAACGCCGACTGCGTTCCGTTGGAACATCCCACGGGTCTCAAGCTCGCATGCACGGTCACAGAGCAGATTTCTGATGTTTGGAAAACCGAGAACTTCGATCCAGCGCCGGCTCACTAATGCTTCACAGGAGGGGCGGCCACTTGAATCTTGCTGTCGCCATTTCGGAGCGTGTATTGTCGCCGCAGAAGCCCCCGCTTGGGAGGGGGCAAGCGGTTCCAGGCCCACGCTGCGACAGCCCGGCGACCGGCCCCGAGAACGGCAGTGGCCTCTCAGTTGAGGCGCCCCTCGGCGTCCCGGCTGGATGGCTGTCCATCCAGAATGGGACCCGAGTAGAGAATGAGCGGTGCGGCCCAAGAAAAAAGCCCACGGTTATACACCGTGGGCATTGCCCCTTCCCTCGCTTTCGCTCGGGACAAGCCTGGGCTCGAACCAGGACTCTCCGGATCCAGAGGGGGCCCCGTTACCCGCTCAATTCCGGCAACTTGCAGCGCTTACTGTGAGGTCGTGCACACATTTGCTGGGGTTTGTCGGATGAGATGCCAGAGTTTGCGAGGGTTCACTCGCACAAATGCAAGATCTTGCCGGGGAGATTCTCTCATCCCCTCCCACCGAAGCTGCCCTAGCCAGCCGCTCAGGTGCCCCGCATCTTCGATGCACCCCCTCACCGAAGCCCAACGTGTCCGACCTCTTCGCTCGGCTTCAGGACGCTCTCTCCGACCGCTACGCCCTCGAGCAGCAGCTCGGCGAAGGGGGCATGGCGTCGGTGTATCTCGCGCGCGACCTCAGGCACGACCGCGAAGTCGCCATCAAAGTCATCCGGCCGGAGCTTTCCGCCTTCATCGGGCCCGAGCGCTTCCTGCGCGAGATCGAGACCACCGCGCGGCTCACCCATCCGGGCATCCTTCCCCTCTTCGATTCGGGCGATGCCGACGGTATCCTGTGGTACGCGATGCCGTACTTCGCCGGCCGAACGCTCAAGGACAGGCTCGCCAGCCACGGACCCCTATCGTTGGCCGAGGCGCTCGGCATCTTCCGCGACGTGGCGGGCGCGCTCGAATATGCCCACCGCCACGGCGTGGTGCATCGGGACCTCAAGCCCGCGAATGTTCTGCTGCAGGACAGCCGCGCGGTGCTGGCCGACTTCGGGATCGCGTTGCCGATGGGAGGCTCCACGGCTCGCCTCACCGAGACCGGGCTCTCGGTCGGGACGCCGGAATACATGAGCCCCGAGCAGGCGCTGGGCCAGCGAAACCTCGACGCCCGGAGCGACATCTACGCGCTCGGCTGTCTGCTGTACCAGATGCTGGCCGGTGAACCCCCGTTCACGGGGACCACACCCCAGGCGGTGATCGCGAAGCGGCTGGTGGAGCCGGTCCCCCGGCTCAGCACCGTGCGCGACGTGCCGCGCCCGGTCGAAGCGGCGATCACCAAGGCTCTCAGCCGACAGCCGGCCGATCGCTTCGATTCGGTGGCGGAGTTTGTGCGCGCGGTCGAAGCCACCGACGCCCCGACCATCCCGTCACCGGACGCTCCCTCCGCTCGACGCTGGCTCCAGCCTCGGCTCATCGCGTCGCTCCTGCTCGTCGTCGTTGCGGGAGTGGTCGCGCTGCGTGCCAGGCGGGCTCCGTCGGTCCGCTTCGATCCCACGGTCGTCGCCGTTATGCCGGCGCGCATCAATGCGCCCGGGCACTCACTCGAGTATCTCAAGGAAGGCATTCTCGATCTCGCCGCGACACGGCTCACCGGGGAGGGCGGTCCTCGCGCCGCCGATCCCCGCGCGACGCTCGCCGCACTCCGCTCCATCGGCGAAGACAACGCCGCCGCGCTGGCCGACCGGCTGGGAGCAGGAAAGGTGCTCGACGAAAGCATCGTCGGCGACGGTCAGCACCTGACGCTCACCGCGACGCTGATTTCCTATCCGGGCGGCGGCCGCCAGGCCCCGGTGAGCGTCGAAGGATCCGAGGACAGCCTCGGCGTGCTGGTCGATCGGCTGATGATCCGGGTCCTTGCGCTGCACGCCGGCGAACGCACGACGGCGCTGGCCCAGATCACCTCCCTCCCGGCGTGGCGCGCCTATCTGGAGGGGAAGGCCGCCTACCGGGCCGGACGCTACGAGGACGCGGTCAGGGGCTACGAGCAGGCGCTCACCATCGATTCCACCTTCACGCTCGCGGCGCTGGCCGATCTCCAGGCCCTGGACCGGTCCAGTCACGGTTCCGGGGAGCGGGCCCGGATGGTACTTCGCGATCTGCATCGGCTGAGCAGCGATGACTCGCTCTGGTTCTTCGCCCTCCAGGGACCCCACTACCCGGAGGCCAGCCGGGTGCGCGATCAGATCGCGGCCCTCGAGCTCGCGGCCCGCCGGCTTCCTGACCGAGCCGACGCCTGGTTTGAGCTGGGCGACATGCAGCTCCATGCGGGGGGGCAGGTCGACCTGGACAGTGCGTTCGATCTGGCCAAGCAGAGCTTCAGCCGGGCCCTGGCGCTGGATTCCTCCTTCGCTCTGCCGATCGACCACCTGCTCCTCATCGCGTACAGCCGCAGCGACACCTCGGCGGTCCGTCGGCTGACGGCGCTCTACCTGGTCCACGACAGTCTGGGGGACCGGAGCGCCTTTTACCGGTGGCGCAGCGCGCTCGCGCTGGGGGACAGTGCCAGTGTCGCGCGCCTGCGGCCCCAGTTCCCCGCCTTGTCGGACCAGTCGCTGCGGTTCATCATCGCGTCGGCCCAGGAGGATGGCGTGGGAGTCGGTGACGCGGTGCTGGCCGACTCGGTGCTCCGCTCGCGCGCGGCGAGCGAACCCGAACGGCAGTCGGTGCAACTGGTCCACGGCATTCTGATGCTCAACCTGGGCCGGTCCACCGCTCCACCGATCGGCGGTCTCGGCGTTCCGATCGACAACGCGCTCTTCTCCGACGGCGACACGCTCCTGGCGCTGCCAGCCGTTCGGGAGATTCGGGCTCGGTTGAAGACGCCCCACCCTCCTGTATGGTACCACCGGTGGGAGCTGGCCTGCTGGGATCTGATGCACGGGGACAGCACTACTGCCCGTGCATTCGTGGCAGACTTCCGGGCCCACGTAGCGCCCGATCTTCGGGCCAATGGCGACGACGACGCGATCCTGGCGCCCGGCCTGCTCGACGCCTGGACCGAAACTCACACCCACAGCGCGAAGGCCGAACCGCTGCTCCGTCAGCTCGATTCCCTGTTCGGGACCGGACCCATATCCGACTACCGGGAAGAGGACGCCATCCTACTGGGCCGCCTCTTTTCGGCGCTGGGCCAGCCCGAGCAGGCGCTCCGGGCGTTGCGGAGAGTCGACCATTTCCTGCAATGGCCCTACGCCAGCAACACGACACGGCTGGCTCGGGCCCGCGCCGCGGTGGCCGCAGGCCGGAAGGAAGAAGCGATCCAGTCGTATCGGATCTACCTCGCGCTACGGAGCGACCCCGACCCCAGGTTGGTGCCGCAACGGGACAGTGCGCGGGCGGAGCTAGCGGGGCTGCTGAAACAGCAATAACGGGGGGCGGATGACCCCCCGGGCGCCGCCAGCCTGTTGGATTTTGCCGTGGTCCGTTCCGGGATCAGGCGCATGGCATCCCACTGGCCTCCCCTTGCGCTCCGGGTCGGGATCGTATATGATGTTCATCATATGACATCAATTGACCTCAGCCGCAAGGAAGCCACGCACGAACGTATCGTCGAGGTCGCCGCGCGCGCCATCCGGCGCACGGGCTACGGCGGCACCGGAGTCGCGGACATCATGAAGGAGGCTGGCCTGACACACGGCGGCTTCTACGCTCACTTCGCCTCGCGGGAGGCGATGCTTGCTGAGGCCGCCGACCGCGCCGGTGCCGAAGCCGTGGCCGCGTTGGCACGCATCGCCGCCGCCGCGCCACCGCAGCAGGCGTGGCGATCGCTGGTGCGCGCCTACCTCTCGAAGGCGCACGTTGCGGGCGTCGAGACCGGCTGCGCGGTCGCCGCCCTCGGCTCGGAGATGCCGCGCCAGGCACCTGAGGTGCGGCGCGCCGCCACGCGCCGCATCAAGGAGCAGATCGACCTTGTCGCCCGTCAGTCGCCCGACTGGGGGCAGCCGGGCGCGCACGAGCGCGCGCTCGTCACAGTGGCCACGATGGTCGGCGCGCTGGTCCTGGCGCGCGCCGTCGACGACCCCAAGCTTTCCGACGCGCTGCGCGAGGCGGCGCTGAAACACCTTACCCCCACCGGCCGCTAACGCCGCCTGCGCCGAGTGCCGGCTTCGGGCTTGAGCCAGAATATGATGCACATCATACTGCGTTTGTCACTACCACCCACTGAAAGGGAATCGCCGTGAAGATCGAAGGATCCATCGCGCTCGTTACGGGCGCCTCGTCAGGCATCGGCCAAGCCACGGCCGAGCGGCTCGCGTCGGCTGGATACAAGGTCTACGGCACCAGCAGACGGGGAGCCCAACCGGGCCAGCGATCGTTCGAGATGCTGCCCCTCGACGTGACCAGCGATGAATCAGTGGAAGCCGTCGTCAGGGAAGTGATGCGGTTGGACGGCCGCATCGACCTGCTCGTGAAC
>JBGPJS010000193.1:0-7186 GCA_041485505.1 Gemmatimonadota bacterium
TCCTGACCGACGAGGAAGTGGCTCGCTCCGGCTTTTCGACCAACGCCAAGATGAACCCACCGCTGCGGGAGGCGGCGGATCGTGACGCCATCCGCCAGGGACTGAAGGATGGCACCCTCGACGTGATCGCCAGCGACCACGCGCCTCACCACTACGACGCCAAGGAACGCGAGTTCGACGATGCCCCGAACGGCATCCTCGGGCTGGAGACGGCGCTGGGCCTGGCAGTCACGGAGCTGGTGGAGACGGGGCTGTTGACCCTGCCCGAGCTGCTGCTCCGGATGAGCACGCAGCCGGCCCGGATCTTCAAGCTCCCGGGCGGGACTCTCGCCGTGGGTGCTCCAGCCGACGTGGTGGTCTTCGATCCCAAGGCGCGCTGGACGGTTAACCCGGACGCCTTTCATTCAAAGAGCCGCAACACCCCCTTCGCGGGCCGCACCCTGTTGGGCCGGGCGGAGCAGACCATTGTGCGGGGCCGGGTGGTGTTCGATAGGAGAGTGAGGTGAGGCCGGTGGGTTTCCTGGGCTATGAGCTATGGGCTGTGCCCTGTGAGCCATTGGGCTGTGAGCTAGGGCCATGGCAATGGGCAGCAGGCTACAGGCTTGCTGGAACCAGGCCCATAGCTCATAGCTCATAGCCAATGACCCAGAGCCAATAGCCGTAGCCCCAAGCCATCCCGTTTTCCCCGAAGAAGGAACGCGTTACATTACGCCCGTCACCTGCGCGGAGGGTCCCCACGCATGGCCAAGCAGCCAGGCCGTACCGACAGTCCCATCGAGAAGCTCCTTCAGGAACGGACCCAGTACGTCACCTGGCTCCAGCGCCTCGACACGTCGAGTGACGCGGTGCCGGCGGTGCCGGACGCCGTCCGGCTGAAGGTACGGGGCGACTACCAGGCACGGCTCGACGCGGTCATCGCTGAGCTGCGCTCGCATGCCGCCAGCATCGAGGAGCAGTTGGAGGAGTACCGGGCCCGCCGGTTCGAGCTGACCAATCGGGAAAACCAGGCCAAGGAAACCATGGCGGAGGCTGAGGTTCGTCACGCCGTGGGAGAGTTCGACGAGGCCCGGTGGCAAACCATCCGGGGCGATACGGCGCGGATTCTGGTCGCCGTGCGTGAGGAGTTGGGAAAGACCAATTCCGAGATCGATCGGCTGGCTGAGGTGCAGCTGCTCATCGCGGCGCCGGCACGGAAGCCCCCGGCGCCACCGGAGCCGGAGTTCATGGAACTCACCATGACCTCCGCCCCGGTCCCGGCCCCACCTCCCGCCCCGGCCCCCCCGCCGGCGCCCCGTGCAGCGGAGCCCCCGCGCCCTCCTGCTATGCCGCTGATCGCACTCGATGCCGAGCCCGCCTCGGCCGGCATGGCGTCCACCACTCGTCCGGTGCTGGAACCGGTGGTCCCCGAATCCAAGCCGTTCGCCGCGGCACCACCCAAGTCTCCGCCAACCCCCAAACCACCCACGAAGCCAAAGGAAGAGGCCCCGGCTCGGACCCTCTGGTTCCCGTCCGGGAAACCGCCGGCCGGTGCCGACGCGGGCAAACTGGACGAGATGGCGTTCCTCAAGTCGGTCACCGGCGCCGAGAGCTCTCAGGCCCCCAAGCGGGCCAGCGGCAGCTATGCCAAGAGTGCCGAGCCGGCCCCGCCTCCGGTGTCTACCGCTGCAACCCAGCCCTCGGTCCCGGTGATCACCACCGCCGATCCCATGAATCCCCGTCCGGCCCGTCCCACTGCGGCCGAGCCGGATAAGGGGAGCGGGCCGACAACGGCCAAGACGCTCAAGTGCGGCGAATGCGGGACGATGAACCGGCCGACGGAGTGGTACTGTGAGCGGTGCGGGGCGGAGCTGGCGGCGTTGTGAGCCGTTAGCCATTGGCCGTTGGCTGTTAGCGACTCCAGTACAAGAAACCCTCCGACGCCATTGGTATCGGAGGGTGGTTCGTTCTGGGACCAGCCAACGACTAATGGCTAACGGCCGACCATCACTTCTTGCCGGCCACGACTTTCGCCAGGCGACTCTTCTGCCGGTCGGCGGCGTTGCGGTGGATGAGGCTCTTCCGGCCGGCCCGATCGAGCAGTCGCACCGCTTCGGCGTACGCGGTCTTGGCCTCCGCAGCCGAGCCGGCGGTCCGGACTTTCTTGAGAGCAGTGCGGAGCTGACTGCGGTGCTGCTTGTTCTGGGCGGTGGCGGCTATCGTCTGGCGCAAGCGTTTCTTGGCGGACTTGATTCGGGGCACGGCAACCTCATCTGAAGGACAGGGGCCGGGCGACGCCCGGCGAGACGCGGGGGATTCTAGGCCCCCGGGGTCGTGAGGTCAAGCGTTGACGCTTTTGACTTGGCCCTCGCGGAGTTACATTTGTCCGAGCCTTTCAGCGTGGACTCCTCTGAGCCATTTCATCCTCGCCCTCCCGATCCAGGTTGCTTCCCCGGTCGAGGACCGTTCATGACATCCGCGTCCCCTCCGACAACCGCCTTGGGCGCCGGGCCGGCCTTCGTCGTCCGGCTCGACGCGTTCTCGGGACCGCTCGACCTGCTGCTGCATCTCTTGCGGGAGGAGCAGATCGATATCGCGGATATCCCGGTCGCCCGGATCGCGGACCAGTTCCTGGAGACGCTCCACGAGCTGGGGCTCAACCAGGCGGCGGACTATCTCGAGATGGCGGGCCGGCTGGTGCGGCTCAAGGCCCAGATGCTGCTTCCCAGTCGGTTCGATGACGAGACCTGGGAGGATCCCCGCCACGAGCTGGTTCGGCGGTTGCTCGAGTACCAGCAGATTCGCGAGATCGCCGGTTGTCTGGAGCGGGCGTACGAGCGCCGGGCCCTGCAGTTCGGTCGGGGCTATCTGCCGCCGCCGCCGAACCTCCCGCCGGTTCCGCTGGCCCTCGACCTGCTGGAGCTGCTCAAGGCCGTCGAGAAGGTCATCTCCGAAATCCTGTCGCCGGTGCTGCACCGGGTGGTGGTCCGTCCCCTGGACGTGGAGGGGGCCACGCTCCGGATCGAGACCCTGCTGAACCAGCGGGACCAGATCAGCTGGCTTGAGGCCATCGGTCCCCGGCCCACCATCACCGATGTACTCTCGACGCTCCTGGCCCTGCTGGAACTGGCTCGGCGGGGCACTCTTCGTCTCACTCAACCCGCGCCCTTCGCGCCGATGGTCATCGCCCGTGACACCACTCGCCCAGCTGGTTGAAGCCGCGCTGTTCTCCGCCGGCCGGCCCCTGACCGCGGAAGAGCTGCAGTCCCTCGATCCCGACGCCACGCTCGCCGACGTCCGGAGCGCCCTCGAACAATTGCGCGAGCACTATGACTTCGACGGCCACAGCGTGGAAGTGGTGGAGCTGGGCGGAGGCTTCCAGATCCTCACGCGCGCCTCCTTCGCCGCCGCGATCGAACGGGCCCAACTCTCCAGCCGGACCCCGAAGCTCACCTCCGCGGCGCTCGAGACCCTCGCCGTCATCGCCTACCGCCAGCCGGTGGGCCGCGCGGAAATCGAGGAGATCCGGGGCGTCGGCGCCGGCGGTGTCCTGCGCACTCTCCAGGAGCGGGGACTCATTGATATGGTCGGCCGGAGCGAGTCGCTGGGCCGTCCCATTCTCTATGGCACCACCCCCCTCTTCCTCGAGCTCCTGGGCCTCCGGGATCTTTCCGAACTGCCGCGCACCGAGGAGTTGAGTGTCGCGCTCCATCCGCACAAGCCCGAGGGCACCGACAGTGAGGAAGCGGCCGCGTCCGTGCCCGCCGAGTCATGACCGAAATGCGGGTCCAGCGGGCGCTGGCCCAGGCCGGGGTCGCGTCCCGGCGTGCCGCGGAAGAGCTGATCAAAGCGGGCAAGGTAAGGGTGGACGGGCAGGTGGCCGAGCTGGGGTCCAAGGTGGATCCGCTCAGGCAGAAGATTACCGTGGGCGGTCGCTCGATTGCGGCGGTCCAGCGGCGGTGGCTGGCGTTTCACAAACCGCTCGGCGTGGTCACCACGGCGGACGACGACGAAGGCCGCCGCACGGTGTTCGACTACATCAAAGACCCGCGCGGTCTGGCCTACGTCGGGCGGCTCGACGTCATGACCACGGGGCTCCTGCTTCTCACCACTGACGGTGACGCCGTCCACCGGCTCACCCACCCCCGCTACCGGATCGAGCGGCGGTACACCGCGCTGGTCCACGGACGGCCCACCTCGGAAATCACCCAAGCGGTGGAACAGCCCGTGGTCATTGAGGGACGCCCGGTCAGGCCCCTCCACGTGCGGGTACGCCCTGGGAAATCGGGGCGGAGCATTCTGGACCTGACACTCGCCGAGGGACGCAATCGTATCGTGCGGCGGTGGTGTGAGGCGTTGGGGCTCAAGGTGGAACGCCTGGCTCGGCTTTCCTACGGACCGGTGCGCCTGGGCGACTTGGCGGTGGGGAGGAGTCGGCCGCTGACGCCGGCGGAAGAGAAGGCGATCTATGCCGCGATCAAACTCAAGAGTGAGAGGTAAGCGGTGAGCGGTAAGCGGGAGTATACCAGGGGGTGTCATCCTGAGGGCGCAGAGCGCCCGAAGGATCCCGTCGATACCGACCAGATCCTTCGCTTCGCTCGGGATGACAGGCAGGTGGTCCAGTTCCCCCGACTCACCGCTCACCGCTTACCGCTCACCGCTTACCGCCCATGACCGCCCGCCCCTCCGGCCGCCATGCTGAAGTCTCTCCCGTTCAGGGTCTCGTGCGGGAAGTCTCCAAGCGCATTGTCGGGCAGGACATGATGATCGAGCGGTTGCTGGTGGGGCTCCTCACCGGCGGTCACATCCTGATCGAGGGCGTGCCCGGCCTGGCCAAGACGCTCGCGGTGCGGACCCTTTCCGAGATCATCCACGCCTCGTTTTCCCGGATTCAGTTCACTCCCGATCTGCTGCCGGCCGACGTCATCGGTACCATGGTCTTCGACCAGCGCACCCAGGATTTCCGGGTAAAGCGGGGTCCCCTCTTTGCCCAGATCATCCTGGCCGACGAGATCAACCGGGCTCCCGCCAAGGTCCAGTCGGCGCTCCTCGAAGCCATGCAGGAAAAGCAAGTCACGATCGGCGGGAACACCTACCCGCTGGAGGAACCGTTCCTGGTTCTGGCCACCCAGAACCCGATCGAGAGCGAAGGCACCTATCCGCTGCCGGAGGCCCAGCTCGATCGGTTCATGCTCAAGGTTCGGGTCGGGTATCCCAGCCGGGACGAGGAAAAGGAGGTGCTCCTCCGGATGAGCGGTGGCCAGGAGATCCCGGTGGCGCGTATGCTGGAGCCGTCGGCCATCCTCACCATGCGGGCGTCCATCGCCGGATTGTACATGGACCAGAAGGTGGTGGACTACATCGTGGACCTGGTCCGTGCCACCCGGGATCCTGCGACGGTGGGACTCACCTCGCTCAAGCCGCTCATCGCCTTTGGCGGTTCTCCCCGTGCCTCGATCGCGCTGGCGCAGGCCGCCCGAGCCCACGCCTATCTCCGCGGCCGCTCCTTTGTGGTGCCGGAGGACGTGAAGGCTCTCGCACCGGACGTGCTCCGGCACCGGGTCCTGCTCACCTTCGAGGCGGAAGCCGAGGAAATGGACAGCGACGCGGTCGTCGCCAAGATCTTGGATGCGGTTCCAGTTCCCTGAGTTCCCAGTTCCGAGTCCCTAGTTCCGTGGTGGCTCGAGCCCGCCTTCACTCGGAACTCGGAACTCGGAACCAAGTACTTTCCATCATGCCCCCCATCTCCCCCCAAGTCCTCAAGCAGGTCAAAGCCATCGAGCTCCGCACCCGCGGGTTGGTGAGCTCGCTCTTTGCCGGCGAGTACCGCTCGGTCTTCAAGGGGCAGGGGATGGAGTTCGCCGAGGTCCGGGCCTACGAGCAGGGCGACGATTACCGGGCAATTGACTGGAACGTTTCGGCCCGGATGGGCAGCCCCTTCGTGAAGACCTTTGCCGAGGAGCGGGAGCTCACCGTCATGCTGGTCGTGGACCAGTCGGGGTCCACCCGGTTCGGGGTCCCCATGACCAAGGCGGCGCTCGCCGTGGAAGTGGCTTCGGTGCTGGCCCTGGCCGCCGCCCGTCAGAACGATCGGGTCGGGGCCCTGCTTTTCGCGGACACCGTGGAACGGGTTATCCCGCCGGTGAAGGGGCGCCGTCACGCCCTTCGGGTCATCCGCGATCTGGTCGCGTTCGCACCGAGCGGTACCCGTACTAACCTCGGGGTGAGTCTTTCCTACGCGGCCCAGCTGCTCTGGCACCGGAGCATCGTCGTGGTGTTGTCGGATTTCTTTGCGAGAGACTGGGAACAGCCGATGCGGCGCCTCGCAGCCCGGCATGAGGTGGTGGCAATCACGGTGGACGATCCCCGGGAACGCGAGCTCCCCGACGCCGGCTGGATCGAGTTGGAGGACGCCGAAACCGGCCGCCGGGTCCTGGTGGATTCGGGCAGCCGCCAGGTCCGTTCCCGCATGGCGATGTTGGCCGATGAGCGCCGCGCCACCCGGGCCCGCGCGCTTGCCTCGGCCGGGGTGGACCACGTGTCGCTCTCCACCGCGGAGGACTACGCCATTCCGCTGCGTCGCGCCTTCGCGCAGCGAGCCCGCCGGATTCACCGATGATCCTCACTGTCCTCGTGATCTTACAGGCCAAGCCACCCACGGTCGGCGATACCATCTGGTTGACTCGCACCCTCGTGGTGCCTGCGGGCTATGCCGTCCGCCCGACCGCATGGAACCCGAGTGGTGTCATCGAGCTGCTCGGCAAACCGACAGTTTCCCTCGAGGGAACCACCGCGACGCTGCACTATCCCGCCGTCGCGTGGGAGCCTGGGGTCCATCAGGTGGTATTGCCCGGTCCCCTCCTGCTCGGTCCCCACGGGGAAACCGATTCGCTGGCCCCCCAGGTGGACACCGTCGAGATCGCCAGTGTGCTCCCGCCGAACCTCCCCGACACCGCCCTCCGAATTCAGCCCCAGCTTGGTCTGGTGCCCCGGGGAGCGCTGTCCTACCTGCCGATTCTGCTGTTTTGGAGCCTCGCGGCAGCGCTGCTGATTCCTTTTACGCTGTGGTGGAGACGGGGACCTCGGCGCGCTGAGTCTCCCAAGGTGGTGGCGCCGGTTTCGGTGCCGGCGCCACCGTTGGAGCGCTGGGCCGAAGCCGGGGAGCAGCGCGCGGTCGCGGCCGCGGCTGTCGCCCAGCTGCGAACCGCGA
>JBGPJS010000194.1:0-7159 GCA_041485505.1 Gemmatimonadota bacterium
CAACGTCACCATGCAGAAGTTCGACCCCTACATAAACGTCGATCCCGGGACCATGTCGCCATTCCAGCATGGCGAAGTCTTCGTGACCGACGACGGCGCGGAAACCGACTTGGACCTGGGCCACTACGAACGCTTCATCGATCGCTCGCTGTCGCAGCAGAACAACATCACCACCGGCCGAATCTACCAGACCGTCATCAACAAGGAGCGGCGGGGCGAATACCTGGGCTCCACCGTGCAGGTCATCCCCCACATCACCGACGAAATCAAGAACGCCATCCGGCGCCCGGCGCCGGGTCATGACGTAGTGATCACCGAGATCGGCGGCACCGTCGGCGACATCGAGTCGTTGCCCTTCCTCGAGGCGATCCGGCAGTTCCGGCAGGAGGCGGGCCGGGACAACGTGCTGTTCATTCACCTCACCCTGGTGCCCTATATCGCCGCGGCGGGCGAGGTGAAGACCAAACCGACCCAGCACTCCGTGCGCGAGCTGATGCAGATCGGGATTCAACCCGACATCCTCATTTGCCGGAGTGAGCGACCCATCTCGGCAGAGATCAAACGCAAGATCGCGCTGTTCTGCAACGTGGACTTCGGCTGCGTGGTGGAGAGCCCCGATGTGCGTTCCATCTACGAGATTCCGCTCCGCTTCCTGGAGCAGGGACTCGACCGGGAGGTCTGCCAGCGGCTCCGCCTCGAAACCAAGGAGCCCGATCTCCGCAGCTGGAAGGCCATGACCGAGCGGATCCTGAATCCCTCCGAGCGGGTACGGATCGCGGTGGTGGGCAAGTACACCGACTTGCACGATGCCTACAAGTCGGTGCAGGAGGCGCTGATTCACGGTGGCATCGCCAACGATGCCGGGGTGGGAATCGAATGGATCGCGAGCGACCGTTTCACCGACCAGGAGGCGGCCGGCCACATTCTCTCGGAGTTTGACGGCCTTCTGGTCCCCGGCGGCTTCGGGGTCCGCGGGATCGATGGCATGATCGAGGCAATCCGATGGTCCCGGGAGAACGAGATGCCGTTCTTCGGGATCTGCCTCGGTCTCCAGGTCGCCATCATCGAGTTCGCCCGCAATGTCTGTGACATGCCCACCACCAACAGCACCGAGTTTGAGCCGGAATGCGACATGCCGGTGATCGCGCTCATGGCCTCGCAGCAGAATATCTCTGACATGGGCGGCACCATGCGGTTAGGGGCGTACACCGCCAGGCTCCGGGCCGGCTCCCGCGCCGCCCAAGCCTACGGAGCCACCGAGATCAGTGAGCGCCATCGCCACCGGTGGGAGGTCAGCAACGCCTACCGTGACGTGCTCGCCGAGCACGGTCTCCGGCTTTCGGGACAGTCCCCCGACGGTGGGTTAGTGGAGGTGATCGAGCTGCCCAATCATCCCTGGTTCATCGGCTGCCAGTTTCACCCGGAGCTCAAGTCCCGGCCGACTCGGCCCCACCCGCTCTTCGCCGGATTCATCGGGGCATCGCTCAAGCGACGGCGCGCCCGTGACATCGTTACCGCACCGGAGCCCGCCGAGCTGGCCGGCCGTCGCGGATAATCGGCGGTGGGCTGGTCATTCGCTCACCCGCCGTTTCTCGTGGCCGGTCCCTGCGTTCTCGAACCAGGAGACCAGCCGCTCCGGATCGCCGAGACATTGGCAGGGGTTGGGATCCGGTTGGGCATACCCGTCTGCTTCAAGGCCAGCTTTGACAAGGCCAACCGGACCCGGGCGGCGGCGGATCGCGGCCCCGGCCTCGACGAGGGGTTGCGCACGCTGGAACGGACCCGGTCCGCCAGCGGATTGCCGGTTCTCGCCGACATCCACGAGTCGGCTCAAGCGGCCATCGCGGCGGCGGTGGTCGACGCACTCCAGATCCCCGCGTTTCTCTGCCGGCAGACTGATCTGCTGGTAGCCGCCGGATGCACCGGAAAACCGGTCAACATCAAGAAAGGCCAGTGGATCGAGCCAGCCGGCATGCTGGGGGCAGTCGAGAAGGTACGCTTGGGTGGCAGTACCGATATCGCGGTGACAGAGCGGGGGACATTTTTTGGCTACGGTGATCTGGTCGTGGACATGCGGAGTTTCCGGCGGCTCAGCGAAGCCACCGGCACTCCGGTGATTTTCGACGCCACCCACGCGGTCCAACAGCCGGGGCGTGGCGAGGGTGGATCGAGTGGTGGGACCCGGGAATTGGTGCCGCCCTTGCTGGCCGCCGCCGCGGCCGCCGGCGCCGATGGGTTCTTCCTCGAAACTCACCCCGATCCGCCCCGAGCCCCGAGCGACGCCGCGACCCAGTGGCCGCTGGACCGGTTGGAGGCACTGATGGAACGGACCCTTGAGATCTGGCACTGCGCTCGACACTAACCCCAGGAGCCGGATGGGGGAGGGGTCCGAGGTCGCCGCCGATGAATGCAGATGGACGCAGAGCGTGAACGCCACCCGAAACAGGGACGCTGAATGAACAATCAAGACCTGGTTGAATCTGCGTTCTTCTGCCTCGATCTGCGGCAGACCGCTCGGTCATGATCGATCCCGCGGCGGCCAAGCGGGTTCGACTGCTGGGACTGGATGTCGACGGCGTCCTGACTGACAACGCGATTTTTCTCGGCGTGATTGACGGCGCCCGGGTGGAGTTCAAGCGGTTTGACATCCAGGATGGTTTGGCGATCGGAATCGTCCGGAAGATGGGAATCCCCGTCGCTTGGGTAAGCGGACGTTGCTCCGAGGCCACCACCCTCCGCGCCACCGAACTCCGGATCGACGAGCTGATCCAGGACGACGGGGCCCGGAAGCTCCCGGCGATGGAGCAGATGCTGGCCCGGCGCGACTTGAACTGGGACCAAGTCGCTTTCGTCGGCGACGATCTCGCGGACATCCCGGTGCTCCGCCGGGTCGGGATGCCGATCGCGGTCGGCAATGCGGTGGATGAAGTCAAGCGGCTCGCCGCCTATGTCACCTCGGCGCGGGGCGGCACCGGGGCAGTGCGGGAAGCGATTGAGGTGCTCCTCCGGGCCCGGGGTGAGTGGGATGCCGGTGTCAGCCAATATCTTCGGGACCGGGAGGACGATGTCGCCGCACGATCAAGCGGCACTGGTTGAGACCGGGCGCCGCGTGCTCCGGCTCGAAGCGGCGGAGATCGCGCGCACCGGGGCACGGTTAGGAGAGGAGTTCGCCCAGGCGGTCCAACTCCTGGCCGAGGCCGGTGGCCGGGTGATTGTCTCCGGAATCGGAAAGTCGGGGCTGATCGCCCGAAAGATCGCGGCGACCCTCACCTCGACCGGCACCCCGGCGTCCTTCCTCCACCCGGTGGACAGCCTGCACGGCGATCTGGGGGCGGTGGGTCGCGAGGATGTCGCGATCGTAGTCAGCAAGAGCGGGGAGTCGGGGGAATTGGCGGGCCTCCTCGCCGCACTGGAGCGGCTCACCGTTCCGGTGATTGCGATCGCAGGGGCGCGCGATTCCCTGCTTAGCCGGGTGGCGCGGGTGACGCTCGATGCCGGCGTCACCGAGGAGGCGTGCCCCCACGACCTCACGCCGACCACGAGTACCGCGGTCGCGTTGGCCCTGGGAGACGCGCTGGCGGTGGCGGTGCTCGAGGTCAAGGGTTTCGGGCGCGAGGACTTTGCCGCCCTGCATCCCGGCGGAAGCCTGGGACGGAAGCTCCTCCTCCGGGTGCGGGACGTGATGATTCCCGTCCGGCCGATCGGACCCCGGGCCCTGATGCGGGACGTGGTGGTGACACTGGCCCACGAGCGGGGCCTTGCGGTCGTGGTGGAAGGACCGACCCTCGTCGGTGTCTTCAGCGCGGGAGACTTGACCCGCCTGGTTGAGCGCCAGCCCTCGTATCTCGAGATCGCGGTGGAATCGGTCATGACGCGGAGCCCGAAGATGATCGCTCCGGAGGACCTCGCGGCGGCGGCAGTGGGACGGATGGAGCGCTACGGGATCATGGTGCTACCGGTGTTGGAAGGGGACGGCAAGGTGGTTGGAGTGGTGCATCTGCATGATTTGATGAGGGCGGGGGCGGTGTGAGGGAGGGCGGTAAGGCGGTAAGGCGGTAAGGCGGTCCAAAGATAGTCCATCTGATTGTTGCGGAGACCCAATGAAGCTTCGGTGGGCAGGGGCCAGGAGCACGGTGTGGGGCAGGGCGTCTACCGCCCTGCCGCCTTACCGCCGTACCGCCCTGTTGGTGTTGTCGGCCCTGTCCGCCGCTGCCTGCACCGACCCCGGCGTCCGCCCGACCACGACCAGCATCACCGAGGCGGCCGACACGGCCGACCAGGTACTCACGGGCATGTCGCACTACATCACCGAGAACGGGGTGCGGCGGAGCCTGGTCGAGGCCGACACCGCCTATATCTACGATCCCACCCAGACCGCCGAACTGAGAACGGCCAAGGTCACTTTCTTCGATGGGTCCGGGAATCAGACCTCGACCGTAACGGCGGACGAGGGGACTTACATTATTCGCGACGGGACCATGCACGCACGCGGCAACGTGGTGGCGACCACACCCGACGGTCGGCGGCTGACGACAGCGGTACTGGATTTCGACCCGAAGACCAACACCATCTCCTCAGACCGACCATTCGTGTACAGCAACGCCGCGGAGCATGTCGAGGGAAATGGGTTTCGATCCGACCCGGACTTCAAGAACGTGGTGGCGAAACAGCCCCGGGGCGGACAACGGGTCGGGCAGCGGGGCCAGCCGGACAGCACCCATGGCGGCCTCCTCCTTCCCGGGCAGTGATGCGAACCGTCCTCCTCTGCTGGCTGGTCTTGACGGTCCCGCTCGCGGCCGCGTCAGGGCAGGGTGGCCGCTGTGTGTTCCGTATCGACTTCGTCGGGGGCACCGGCAATCAGGTGGCCACGCCCAGCGGAACCAACTATTTCGCCGGCGGCGGGGTCCGGCTGAGCTGCCAGGACAGCACCGCCCGGATCGCGAGCGACAGCGTCGCCGCGTATGGAGGCAAGGTTATCGAATTCATCGGTCACGTGAAATACTCGGACACCTCCGTCACCATGACCTCCGATCGCGGCACCTACTTCAAGGATGGTGAGCGCTGGGAAGCCCGGGGCCATGTCGTCACCCAGAACCTCCAGAACGGTTCGACTCTGGTTGGGCCCTCGCTGGATCAGTATCGCGCCATCAAGGGCACTCGGGACACCGCCGAAGTCTTTGCCGTCGGACGGCCCACGATTCACTACGCCGGGACCGATGCGGCCGGGGAAAAGGAGGAGCCCTACGTCATCGTCGGTGACCGGGTCCGCCTGAAGGGGAACGATCGGATCTGGGCCGGCGGGAAGGTGACGATCGATCGGAGCGACTTCGCGGCCCGGGGAGATTCCCTCCGGCTGGACACCGGATCCGGCAGTGACGGTACCCTCCTTGGCGAACCGCTCATGAAAGGGCTCGGTGCTGATTCGTTCGCATTGACCGGCCGACGGATCGATCTCCTGCTGGAACGACGCGAGTTGACGTTCGTCACCGCGAAGGGAGATGGTCACGCCGTGAGCCGGGATCTTGATCTCAAGGCGGATACCATCGGGCTCGACCTGGACAAGAAGATGCTGGTACAGATCCTCGCCTGGGGTGACACCCTCCGACCCTATGCGGTCTCGACCGAGTACTCGGTCCGGGCCGATTCCCTGGCGATGGACACCCCGAATCGGCTGCTCGAGGCGGTGCGGGCCTACGGGAACGCCTGGGTGGGGGGGAAAGCGGACTCCGTCACCCAGGAACGCGATTGGCTCTCGGGGGACACGGTCCTGGCGCAGTTCGCGGAGCGACAGACCAGCGGGAAGCGCTCCTCCGTGCTCCGACAGGTCGAGGCCCGGAGCGACGCCCGGTCGTTCTACCACGTAGCCGACAAGAAACGCCAGGGGCCACCCTCCCTTGATTACTCCCGGGGGGAGCGGATCGTGGTCTTCCTCAAGGCCGGGGGGGATGGCGGCGTGGAGCGGGTGAGAATTCAGGGGAAGGCGGATGGTGCCCATCTCGAACCCCTGATTCCCAAAGCGCCGGCGGACTCTGCCAAGCCGGACAGTACCACCCGGAGAGGCGCGAGATGAGCCTGGAGTGGCTGGCCGCCCTGGGTGATCGTGACCCCTCGATCCCGCTGGCGCTCGCCGCGATCGTGCAGGAGGCGGACGCCGATGGCGTCCTCGCGCTGAGCGACCTCGGGGTGATCTACCGGGCGACTTTTCTCGCGGCGCGACGACAGACCACGGGCGCGACGGGGCCCGAGCTGACGGGAGATGAGGTCCATGAGAACCTGGTACGGTCGGTCCTGCCCCGACTGGCGACCGACGGCTGGATCGCTCCTTCGGATGCAGGCGAGTGGACCGCAGTCCGTGCCACCCGACCATGGTGGGAGGAGGCCAGGTCCGACCGCTCCGAGGTCCGCACCCGGCTCGTCGATCTGGCTCTGGCGGCATTGCACCGGAGCGAGCATCGGCCGGAGGCTCCCCAGCCGGTGGTCGGAGCGAGCGTACTCGATGCTCAGTCGCTTTCCAAGTCGTTCAAGCGGCGCCGGGTGGTGGACGATGTCACGATCCGGGTGACCCAGGGGGAGATCGTCGGCTTGCTGGGTCCCAACGGGGCGGGGAAGACCACCATGTTCTATCTCATTACCGGGCTCATCCGTCCCGACGCCGGCACCGTGCGGCTCGACGGCCACGACCTGACCCGGGCCCCGATGTACCGGCGGGCCCGGGCCGGCATCGGTTACCTGGCGCAGGAGCCGTCGGTGTTTCGGAAGCTCACTGTCGAGGAGAACATTCTGGCGATCCTCGAGACCCTTTCGATCGGGCGGGAGGAGCGCCGCCGCCGCTTGGAGCGTCTGCTGGATGAGCTTTCCATAAAACATCTGCGGAAGAACAAGGCCTACTCCCTCAGTGGGGGCGAGCGCCGGCGGCTGGAGATTACCCGGGCGCTGGTGAACGAGCCCAAGTTCATGCTGCTGGATGAGCCCTTCGCGGGGGTGGACCCCATCGCCGTACATGACATTCAGACCATTGTGGCCGGGCTCCGCCATCGCAGCATCGGTGTACTCATTACCGACCACAACGTGGAGCAGACGCTCGACATCGTGGATCGGGCCTACATCATGTTCGACGGACAGGTGAAAGTGTCGGGAACGGTTCGCGACCTCGTCTTCG
>JBGPJS010000195.1:0-7150 GCA_041485505.1 Gemmatimonadota bacterium
CATGATCTTCACGCCGACTCCAGCCCTTCCACCGGCCACTGACGCCGTAGCGTTTCACGCGGCCATTGTTACCGACCGAAACCAGTTCCTGGAGACCATTCGATCGAAGATTGAACCCTTCAGCCAGCAATCCCGTGCGGCACGAACCCACTCCGGCCGCTACACCTACGCGGCCATCGGCATTGGCCTCGCGGGGGCCGTGATTCCGCTGTTCGTCCATTCCTCGGACGCGAAGACGAAAATTGCCCAGAGCGGCAGCGCGCTCGGGGGAGCCCTGGCCGCGGCGATTGGGTTTCACAAGTATGACGAGCGGGCCAAGACGCTGGAGACCTGCGTCTGGCATCTTAACAGTGTGGTGGTGTGGTTTGGCACCAAATGGGCCGATTCAGCCTTTGCGGCCTCTGCCTCCCCGAACGACACTACCTGGCGGGCCTACGCCGAGGACAAGAAGGCGGTAATAGCCGAACTCCAAACCGCCTGTCCCGGAGCGGGTCGCTATGCTGGCGGGCTTTGAGTGACCCTCTCCTGACGGTTCCTTCCGCCGCGCAGCCTGACCGCATGCAGGCGACCGTCGCTCGGCGGGGCGCTGGGCCTTTCGCGAGCGAGGTTCCGCGGCGCGTTAAGACGTCGGTTCGTTCGGTGGTTTGCATTGCGGCTGCAGCTGTGGGGCCAGGTGCGGCGCGGGCTAACCAGCACAGAGACCGTGTGGAATCAACTAGTTACCAGAACTACAACCACGAAGGCAAGGTGAGCATATGCCCATATCCGACGAGGAAGCCTACAAACAAGGCAAGCGCATCGCAGAGGACATGATGAGGGGGTCGTATTCCCCATCGAAGGACTACTCCGACAGAAGATACGGGCGCTCCGGTTCACGCAAGAAGACCCTGTGGATTGTCGTAACCATCGTCGCGGCAATCATTCTGCTGATGATGCTGTTCAAGTAGTCGCACTTTACACGGCGCGACCGCCCGTGACCGAGCCTGGAAGAACCCGCTCCACGGACTACGTTGGAGGACCATACCCATGAGGGCCCGGGACTTCCGCAGCATCGCCCTCGGTCTTCCAGAGGCATCCGAAGCCGCTCACATGGGCCATCCTGACTTTCGGGTGGGGGGCCGGATCTTCGCGACGTTGGGCTATCCCCGTGAGGGGTGGGGCATGGTCAAGCTCACGCCCGAGCAACAGGACTTCATCGTCCGAGCGCGGCCGGCGGTGTTCGCGCCGGCCAACGGTGCCTGGGGGCGAGCCGGTGCCACCACGGTCCGGCTGCGGGCCGCCCCCAAGGGTGTGGTTCGCGAAGCGCTCACGATCGCCTGGAGGAATCGGGCTCCGAAGCGCCTGGCCGCTCCGGTCAAGTGGCCGTAGCCCGGAAGCCAGCTTGGTGGGCTCGTCGACAGTCGAAAGGAGCTATCCACGCACAGCCTCCTGGACCCCGGTGATCGCCATCGACTCTTGAGTCGCTTCCGCACCCTCGGCCCCGACACCCCGGCCCGCTGGGGGTCGGATGAGCGCCCCCAGAATGCTGGTCCATCTCAGCGACCAGATGCGCCACACCTTGGGCGATGCGCACGCGGCCCCGAAGCCAGGCCCCCTCAGGTGGCCGATTGTCAAGCAAGTGGCGATGTTTTGGCTGCCCTGGCCGAAGGGGAGGGTGCAGGGTCCTCCGGAGCAGTTTCTGACTTCCCCAACGGCGTGGGAGGCGGACCTCGGTGCCTTCGAGGCCCTGGTGCAGCGCTTTGACCAGCAAGAGGATCGCGTGGCCTGGCCGGAACACGCCTTCTTCGGCCCCATGACTCGTCGCTCCCGGGGCTTCTTCTGCTATCGGCACTTCGACTACCACTTGCGCCAGTTCGGGGCCTGAGACGCCCTCCCCTCCCCGACCGCGCGATGGAAGCGTAGTTGACCCGGGGTCTGAGGTTGCACCTGTACCTGAAGCGCGGGCGTTAGGCAGCGCGAGCATGGCTATCTGGCTAACTGCGATTGCCGGCCAGCAGTCGCACCCCGCGTGCGGGCGTTGGGCACCCTACCGGAGGAACCCTTGAGCCCCTCCCTTAAGCGGGTCATTCTTGCCGGCGGCTCCGGCTTTCTCGGGCGGGCCCTTGCCCTGGACCTGTCGGCACGCGACTACTTTCCAATCGTCCTCAGCCGCGACCCCACCGCGTCTGTTCCGGGGGCGCGCGTGCTACCCTGGGATTCCCGCTCGGTGGGTCCCTGGCTCGCCGAACTCGACGGCGCCGCGGCCCTGGTGAATTTGACCGGGCGCAGCGTGGACTGTCGCTACACCCCCGCCAATCGACACGCCATTCTGGCTTCCCGACTTGAGTCGGTCCGTGCCCTCGGCGAGGCCGTCCGTGGGTGTCGAGCCCCACCGCCGGCCTGGGTCCAAGCCGGCTCCCTTGCTCTGTACGGGGATGCTGGGGAGCGACTCTGCGACGAGGCCGCGCCGATCGGCAGGGGCTTCGGCGCCGAGGTCTGCGTCGCGTGGGAGGCCGCCTTCCGCTCCGAGGTCGTCCCCCAGACCCGCAAGACCCTCCTTCGCATCGGGTTCGCGCTCGGGTCGGGAGGTGGGGCCCTGGTTCCCCTGGCCCGCCTGGCACGCTGGGGGCTCGGCGGCACCGTGGGGTCGGGGCGCCAGTACATCAGTTGGCTCCACGTCACCGACCTGAATACCATGTGGCGGTGGGGGATCGAGCGGGCGGATGTGGAAGGGGTGTACAATGCGTCCGGGCCGACCCCGGTGACCAATCGGGAGCTCATGGCCGAGCTGCGTCGGGTACTGGGACGCCCCTGGAGCCCGCCCACGCCTTCCCTCGCCGTCCACCTCGGCGCCTTCTTCATGCGGACGGAAGCCTCGCTCGCCCTGACCGGGCGCCGCTGTGTTCCGAAGCGGCTTCTGGATCAGGGCTTCAGGTTCCAGTTCACGGATCTCTCCGGGACACTTCACTCCCTGCTTGGGCCGAAGGCTGCCTGACCCGAACCTATGGACCTGTCAGCGCTCGACCCGGCCGAGATCTTAGGGTGCGTTCACTAAGCCTCGCCCTCCAGGTCATGCGCGGGCGTTGGACCGCCCCATGCTCTGAAGCGCGGGCAAGATACCAGACGACCTATCTCCGAATAGAGGATTGCCGGTGAGCCTCCCTCGTTGGTCCATCCTCACACTGGTCGCTCTAGTCGCCTCGGTCGCCTGGTGGGCTCTGCCGCCCTTCGGGTTTACGGCGGGGCGGGTGGCGACGCGCTTGGCGGCCGAGGCGGGATGCCCTCGACCGGTCCCCACCATGCCGACCGACGCAGACCCTAGCCTCGACCCCAACCAGCTGTGTGGTGTCCTTTGGACTGCCATGAACGCCCTTCCCGACTCAACCCGAGTCTACCTGCAGCAGGACGGCGACCATCTTCGCCACGTTCGGATCCTCACGGTGAATGACTACTGGGCATTCCCTAACGACGACGCCATCCAGAGCATAGTCATGCCACCGCGGCCCTGGTGGCACTATCAACGCGTCATCAGCGATTGGAGAGTCGGACTTGCCCTTCTTGGCACACCGGTCGACGGCGTCTATGACATTGGAGTCGATCGGCGCACCGGCATGGCGTATCGCACGATCGGCCGCGGCCGGGTGATGTCCAGCGCCCATAACATCGCGTTGTACCTGGCTTTCTCAACCGTGGCCGTGGTGGTGTTGGGGTTCCAGATTCGGGCTACCCATCGGCGCCTCAGCCGGGACATGCGCGGCTAGAGGCCGCCGCGCCGATGTCGATACCCTGTGGGTGCCCGGCAAGCAGTCCTACGAGGGCACCAAGGCTGGCGCAGGAGCCGGCCTTCTCTTCGCTCTCACTGCGTTCTGGGCCGGGCGCCAAGGCTCCGCGCCGGAGTCCAGGAGGTATGGAGCCCTGATCGGAATCATGCTCGGGGCCGGCGCCTTTGGGGTCGGCGTTCTGATCGACATTGCGACCCCCGCCCCTTGGGAACCGGTGCTGGTGCAGTAGCCGCCTGGCCAGCACCCGAAACTGCCGGGGCCCGGCGCGCCGGGTAGCTCGGGCCCAGACTCGCGAGCCTCGCACCGCAGCTTATGTGCGGGATTTGGTGGCATTCAATCACGAGGAGACCCGACAATGATTGACGTCCAATGGGGCTGATCGTCTTCTTCGCCGCCCTGCTTGCCGCCGCGATTGTCGTGATTCGGCGCCTACCCCCTCGGTCGTCCGGTTCCGACGAGGGCGACTCGCAGGCCGAACCGGATCCGGGATCGGGCGACTCGACCGATGACCATGACCACGGCGAGCCGGACGATACCGGGGACGCGAATGGTGGCCATGACGCCGGCTCTCACAGTGGAGATGGCGGGGATGGGGGACATCATTGACCGGGTGCACTCGCTGGGATCGGGACTGGGGTGGCGCGCTCAGGGTGGCCGCTCCTCTCGGCTCTCCTGCAGCCGGACCACGCTTCGCTTGTGCCAGAGCGAGCCCTCGTCCCCGATGATGCAACATCCCGGAAACCGTCCTGCTCCCTCACGGGCTACGACCACCCCGACATCCCTCGCGTTGGAGGGAACCAGGAAGGCCCGCGTCGTCGTGGCCACCTCGAGCGGGCCAAGCAAAACATCGAAAGGCACGGCCCCTTCACTTGGCTGCGGATCGTACCGCCGCCCCTCCCCGTCCCGCAGGTAGACGACCACATTGTGCTCGCGCTGGCTTACCCGGGCCGCCCGACTCGCCAGTCGAAACACAACCTCATAGGCATCGGCCGCTGGGCCATGACTGCGGTGTGCCTTGGCCACACTGATGCACCAGTCATCGGAGCACTGCTCCTCCCCCACCGCGAGCTCCCGCCGCGGGGAAACAATCGATACCAGAGCAACCAGTGCCAGGTACAGGCCGCCACCGGCCCCGACCCCGCGAAGGAGCCGGGTGGCCCGCGGGCGCCGTCCCCGAGCCGCAGCAATCGCGGCCGCAATGGTGATTACCCCACCGGTCAGAAACAGGACGATAAAGAGCAGGTCAAAGACGGTCACGCTGATTCCACTTGTGCGAAGTGCTTTACACAGTAAAGTCATGAAACCGGGATGTCAAGCATGGATGGGTGCCGGTGCGGCGCGCGCCCTGGAGTTGTCACCCAAGGTGAGATCGCTACCGCCTCGACTGACTAGTGGCGGGCCCAGGGTCTCGGGGTCGAACTAGCGTTGTACGAGTGCTGCGTGGCTTAACATGCGCCCCTCCCCTCCCGCGCGGCGGAGGCGTAGGTTTACTCTTGCATTCCTACCCCGGGACTCGCCATGCAACGCTTTTTCCTCGCGCTCACCCTGCTCGGCACCCCAGCCCTGGCCGCTGCACAGACCGACGCCTCAGCCCTCACCAGAGACTGGCAGCGCAACCGTCGCAACGTGCTGGCCTACATTGAGGCCATGCCTGACTCGGCCCTCGGGTTCCGACCCACGCCGGGCGTTCGGACCTTCGCGGAGCAGTTCGACCACATCGTGACCACCAACCTCGAGGTCGCGGCGGCGGTCCGGGGCGTGGACCGACCTCCCACTCTGGGCGATCCCGATCAGTACCTCCACAGCAAGAGCGCCCTCCGGGCCTACGCGGAGGCCACCTACGCCTACATGTTGGGGACCCTCGACGCCGCGACGCCCGAAGAGCTGGCGCGCACGATGTCCATCTACGGCGCCCCGCCTCAGCCGGCGGCCGGTTTCATCCAGCTCAGCCTGGAGCACTCGGTCTGGACGCTGGGGCAAGTGGTGCCCTATCTTCGACTCAACGGGGCAACCCCGCCAGGGTACGATATTCCTTTCTAAAGTTCCACCGAAGGAGCCATCGAACTTGCAGGGCGGCGCCAGGCGTAGCGCACGCCGGGCTCCACCCGACTACAGCGCGCCGCAGGCGGGCCGCGGAAGCGACAATGTTGCAGTGACGTGACTTGTCGCCCGCACTTGAAGAGCGGGCGCCAGGCGGACGGCAACGAGCATCGAACATGAGCAATACGAGCGATCGCGAGCTGGCTTGCCGAACAGCGCCCCAGGATCCTGAACGCGCCCTGGACTTGGCCCGTCGCATTCCCGACGACCTGAAAACGTCCTCGAAGCGGAAGCGGTGGTGACCCAGATGCCTGAGGGAGCGGCCAAGCGCAAAGCGGCTAAGCTCCTGCAAAGAGGGACCGCGTATCCTCCTCGAGCCTTCTTCAGCGCCGCCGCCTGACCCCCGCACGACCAGCGGAACGTCGGTTGACTCGGGGGGAGGGCTTTCGCTCCCATTGGATTCGGTCGGCCACCAGGAGTTGCCATGTCACTTCGGATACGATTCAGCGGCCAGGAGTATCCGAGCCTGGAAGCGATGCCCGCCAACGTCCGGGCCGCCTATCAGCAGAGGCTCGAGGCGCTGTCGAGGGCGTCACTAGGTCCGCGCTCGCTGCCGCCTAACTAGAACGAGTCGATGATCTCAGCCCAAGAAGCCCTCCACCGCCTGCGAGAGGGGAACCGCCGCTTCGAGTCTGGCGTGCGGAGCAGCGATACCCTCATCAGCCAGACCCGCCGCCTCGAATTGGCGGCCGGCCAGGAACCGTTTGCCATCATCCTGGGGTGTTCCGACTCGAGGGTGCCGGCCGAGATCGTCTTCGACCAGGGCCTGGGCGACCTGTTTGTCATCCGCGTTGCCGGGAACATCGTCGCTGCTTCCCAGATCGGCAGCGTCGAGTTTGCCGCGGCGCGCTACGGCAGCCGGCTCGTCGTGGTGCTGGGCCACTCTCAGTGCGGAGCCGTGCTTGCCACCCTGGAGGAGCTCACCCGGCCGACGAGCACCCAGTCGCGGCATCTGCGTTCGATCGTTGACCGGGTTCGACCGTCGGTGGAAGCGCTGCTAGCGACGGAACTCAGGCATGACCCGGCTGCTTTAGTGCAGCAGGCCGTTCGGGCCAACGTCCGGGCCTCCGCCAACCACCTGCGACACGGATCGGACGTCCTCGAGCAGCTGGTGCAGAGTGATGGGCTCCTCATCGTGGGTGCCGAGTATTCCCTGGAGACCGGGGTCGTGGATTTCTTCGACGGTATGCCGGATGCCGGCCAACTACTCGGTTCTCCTTCCCCAACCATAGGGAGTGCTTAGGCCGCGCCCGCATCTGAGGCGCGTACACCACGTCCAGGATCAACCG
>JBGPJS010000196.1:0-7117 GCA_041485505.1 Gemmatimonadota bacterium
ATCGGCGACTGCTCGGCCGGGAAGGGGACCACCAGGGTCACATCGACCTGGTTCCGCAGCAGACCCTTGACGAGGCCGACGGTTGCCGTGGCGAGGCCGCCGGCTTGAAAGGGAGGGAACTCCCAACCGAACATCAGGACCCGCATGCCACCCACATCTCCACCACCGCCTCCCTCGAGGGAACCGGGAACGGGGAACAGGGAAGGCGTGATCCGAGATTGCCCAATCGGTGACTGCCAAGGAGCGCCTCGCACAACGCCGTCTCGGCCGGATGACGATAAAGCGTTGGACGGAGCCGGAAGACCGGTTCAGGTCGCATCGTTGTAACCCAGGGTTGAGATCGCCAGGGTCCGCTCCCAACGGCGGAGGATTCGCAGAACCCGCTCCCGCTGCTCGACGAACCGCAGGGGTATGGCTGTCTTGACGGCCGTTGAATTCAGGTTCGGATGCATGGGTCCCTCCAGAGAGGCTTCCGGCTGGTTGAGTGTGAAAGCCCGGATAAGGGGAAAGAGTTCCCGCCCCTCGTGACCCCTGTCACCTGCAGATTCCGGCGGTTCGAATTCGGGAGCCGGCCGGGGTCGGAGCGAAACCGATTGAGAATCAAGGAGATGGGTCTCTGGCATTACTCTCGCTATTCAGGTGGGCACGGCCCAGCGCCGGACAACAGACCGACAACGTACCGCCCGATAAGAGCACACCCGGAGTGATCCGGGGCCGCAAAACTAGAGGTCTCAAGCGCGACGAATGGAGCGCGAGAGATAGCTCGGTGCCGAAGGTGGAGGAATGCGCCGAGCGTGATCCATCAGTAGCCCCCGGGGGCTGTTGACATCACGCTTTCTTGTTATCGGGCGTTGGAGAAGAGATGCTTTCCACGCCGAATCGAAGGGGTCGTTTCTCGCGGCTAGCCCACGGAATCTGGCCAGTCGCTGCCACAGGGATCCTGGGATGCTCCGGGTTCGAGCCATCCAGTGCGCTGCCGGCGGGGGCACAGGCGATCACGGCACCAGCAGTTTATCAGGCTTGGTGGGACAAGACCGAGGCGTGCTCCGAGCTCCAAGGCGGTTTCGGCAGAATCCGATGGTACGAGGTCCCGGGCGCGACGACCTTCGATACCGACATGGGCCCCAAGGTCGGGTTGTGGATTCAGAACGGGAATGCCGTGCTGATTGTGGTAGCCGGGAACTATGTGAACCACGAGATGGTGGTCCGGCACGAGATGTTACATGCCCTGCTGGCGGAGGAGGGCCACCCGTCGGAGTACTTCGTGCGCCGGTGTCACCTGACCTGGGAGAGCTGGCGGGGGTAATAGAAAGAGTGCTGGAGCTGGAAGCTGGTAGCTGGTAGCTGGTAGCTCGTAGCTGACGGCTGAGAGGGTGCAGGTGGTAGGGAGTGAAGGGCGTGGCACCTCGAGCCCGCGATTCGCGAGGCCATGGACCGTAGGGTCCAACTGCTATCGCCGCTTACGGAAGATCCCTGCCACCGGCCCCGGCCGGTCTACGGTTTCGAGTTCCGAGTTCTGAGCTCCGGGTTCCGAGTTTCTGGGCTCCAGTCTCCCTTCACGCGGTTCCCTGTTCCCTGTTCCCCGTTCCCCGTTCCCTCTTGCCTCCTCCCCGTTGCGGGAACCCATTCCTGACATTAGCCGTTACTCTGGACGAGGTTCACGGGGTTCTACCCACCGGGATCGAGGCTCCGGATGTCGGTCACTGCAGCGACCTGGCTGGTTTGGCTAGGTGCCGCCTACCTTCTTGTCGGCGTGGTCTTCGCGATTCCGTTCGTGCTTCGATGGACGGGACGGATCGACCCCGTCGCCCGTGAGGGTACCTGGGGATTCCGGATTCTGATTTTCCCAGGTGCGGTGGCGCTCTGGCCCATGCTGGCCACCCGGCTGCTCCAGGGAATCACCACCCCACCGGAGGAACGGAGCGCTCACGTCCTCGCGGCCCGGGGGCGCTCCAAGTGATTCGCCAGCACCGGCAGCGGCATCTCCGCATGCTGGCTGTACTCGCGGTCGTCGTTCCCGCTCTGGCTCTCGCGGCGCTTGCGGCGCGCCGCTCGCCCGCCCTGATGGCTCCCCCACCGACATCGCTCACCGGGGATACCCTCGAGCTTCACCGAGTGCTTTCCACCAGGGAGGGACTCTTTCCCGGATTCGATCTCGTCGCCCGCGTCCTGGCGGACTCCGTCCCAGTCAGCCGGCTCGCCGTGGAGCTCCATCCCATCCGGGATCCCGAGAGGCCCGACCTGCTGGTTTATTGGGCGCCCGGGCGCGGAGACTCGACGCTTCCGGTCGATGCGACCCTTCTCGGTGCGCTGGATGGGACCCGGCCACGGCGGCTGCCGCTGCCCCCCGCCGCGCTCGCTACCGATGGCACCCTTATTCTCTACTCCCCGGCCAGTGGCCGCGCGCTCGCGGTGGCGAGTCTGCCGATTCAGGGTCTGCTACGGGGGGCCCAGCCGTGAGTTCGCACTATCAGGCGGTCAACTGGAACCGGCAGAAGTTCATCTACGATAGCTTCGCACTCGGCGGCGTGTTGGCGCTGCTGGGTGCGTTTGTGGTCACGAACCTCGTGGTTCATCCTGAGATCACGATCGAGACCCTGATCATTCGGGGCCTGGCGGTAGTGGCCCTGCTCCTTATGCACGTCATCCTCTGTCTCGGACCGCTCAGCCGGCTCGACCCCAGATTCCTCCCGCTGCTCTACAATCGACGTCATCTCGGTGTCCTGATGTTTCTCCTGGCCCTGGCCCATGCGTCCTTCGCGATCATCCAGTTCCACTCCTTGGGCGATCTCAACCCGATCGTCAGCGTGCTGGCCGGCAACCAGGAGGTTAATCGGCTGTCCCAGTTTCCGTTCGAGATTCTGGGGTTGATCGCCCTGATCGTTCTCTTTTTCATGGCGGCGACCAGTCATGACTACTGGCTGGCCAATCTCACACCGCCGGTCTGGAAGACGCTGCACATGCTGGTGTACGTAGCCTACGGCCTCCTGATCGCGCACGTGGCCCTCGGCGTGCTGCAGGCCGAGTGGAGCATGAGCTACACGACGCTCCTCGGAGGCGGGATGCTGCTGGTCTTCGGGCTCCACCTCACCGCCGGACTCCGCGAGCGCCGGGGGGAGGCCGAGTCGCCCCGGACCGCGGAGGCGTGGGTGGACGTGTGCGCCGTGAGCGATATAAAGGAAGGCCGGGCCCGAATCGCCACCGCGGGCGGCGAGCGGATCGCGGTATTCCGGTACGACGGCAAGCTCTCGTGTGTCTCCAACGTCTGCCGCCACCAGAACGGGCCATTGGGGGAAGGACGGATCGTAGACGGATGCATTACCTGTCCCTGGCATGGCTATCAGTATCTCCCCGACAGCGGCACCTCGCCGCCGCCGTTCACCGAGAAGATCCCCACGTTCAATCTGAAGGTCCTGAACGGGAGGGTGCTGGTGGACCCGGCCCCCAACGCGCCGGGCACCCGGGTCGAGCCGGCGCGCGTGATGGAATCGTGACGCTATGAGCCTACCATCCGATGACGAGTTCTACGTCGGGTATTTCCCGACCGCGCCCGTGCGGCAGGCCAGTTTTGTCCGCCGGACGGTGATCGCGCTGCTGCTGATCAGCCTGGCGATTGTGATCGTGCTGGCAGCGGCCCAGCAGCCTTTTGCCCACTCCGTCTTTGAGTATGGGCAGAAGAGTGAAATTGCCGGCCGGGTGAGCCAACACCCCTATCCCATGCTCCTGGTGCCCCGGCCGGGGGATGGGACTCGCGCGGGCGCGTATTCGCGATACCTTCTTGTGGCGTCGGGAAAGCACGGGGCCCAGGCCGTCGTTGCGGGTCTGGACGGACAATGGGTCCGACTCAGCGGTGCCCTGGTGTACCGGGGAAACCAGACGATGCTCGAAGTCGTTGAGGTAAAGGGCCAGCCAGCCCCCGCTACCGCACCCGGGCTGGAACCGGTGGTAAGTCTGGGCACCTTCACCCTCACGGGCGAGATCGTAGACAGCAAGTGCTGGCTCGGCGTCATGAAGCCGGGGGAGTTCAAGCCCCACAAGGCGTGCGCCATCCGGTGCATCAGCGGGGGGCTGCCCCCGCTCTTCGTAGTGCGCGACTCCGCGGGACCCGCGGCTTCCCTGATCCTGGTATCCGAGAAGGGCGAGCCGGTCAATCGCGAGGTGTTGGACATGATCGCAGAGCCCATTCGTATCACTGGACGGGTCACCCGGCAGGGCGACCTCCTCACTCTCACCGCCGACCCGTCCACTTACCAACGGATTCAGTGAGTCTCTCTTCGCCCCTGGGCGATAGCGGCACAACGAACGGACCGACCGCCTCTCCCGAGACGGCGGACTATCCGTGCTGCCGCGAGGCGTTGCCCCCGGGCGAAATCGCCGGGGGCCGCTACCGGGTGCGTTTCGCCCAGAACGCCGCTGATCTGGATCGGATCCTCCGGCTCCGCTTCGAGATCTTCAATCTGGAATTGGGCGAGGGGCTCGATGAGGCCTACCGAACGGGGCGGGATGAGGATGAGCTCGACGCCCACTTTCATCACTTGATGATCGTGTCGGGCGACACCGGTGAGGTGGTCGGTACCTATCGCATGCAGACCGCCGAGATGGCGGGGCGGCAGGGCGGCTTTTACTCCGCTGGTGAGTTCGATCTTTCCGGGGTGCCCCCGGCAGTGATGGCGCGGGCTATCGAAGTGGGACGGGCGTGCGTGGCCCGGGAGAACCGCAACGGGCGGGTGCTTCACCTGCTGTGGCGTGGCCTGGCGGCCTATCTCTCATGGAACCGGAAGAGCTACCTGTTCGGGTGCTGCTCGCTCACCAGCCAGGACCCGGCCCTTGGAGTGTCGGTGCTGAATCACCTGGTGCGCCTCGGCCACCTTCACGACACCATTCGGGTGGAGCCGTTGCCGAGTACAACGTGCGTTCTCGAGAACCCGGCCGCGCCGCTGCCCCCACCTCACGTCCCCGCCCTGTTCCAAACCTATCTCAACCTGGGGGCCAGGATCTGCGGCCCGCCGGCGATCGACCGGCTGTTCAAGACCATCGATTTTCTGGTCGTGCTCAACGTGGACGAGCTGGACCGGACCACCTTCCGGAGCTTTTTCAAGTGACCGGCACTCGGGCAGTCCTGGAAGAATTCGCCGGCGGCCGAGGCTCCCAAGATATTTTCGGGGATAGTCGAGTCGGCCGGGATGCCGGGCGCCTGCGGGCCAGAGTCCGCCTCGCCGCGATCGCAGTGTGGACCACCGCCCTCTACGCCGCCTGGATCAGCGGTGCCTTGCTGACCACTCCTTCGCCATCCCAGCGGGAACGGTGGCGGCGTTGGATCTTCCGCGCCTGGGCCCGTGGGATCGCCCGGGCCCTCGGGATGCGGAGGGTGGTGCGGGGGCCCCGCCCGGAAGCACCCTTCTTCCTGGTGGCAAACCATTTGAGCTACGTGGACGTCGTTGTCCTGGCTGCCGAGCTCGGACCGACCTTCGTCGCCAAGAGTGAAGTGGAGGACTGGCCGGGGCTGGGCTTCCTGGCGCGATCCATCGGCACCATCTTCGTGGACCGCCGGATCAAGCGGGATTCCCTCCGCGCCATCGAGCGGATCGACCGGACGGTGTCGGCCGGCCGGGGGGTGGTGCTCTTCGGCGAGGGGACCAGCACCGCAGGTGAGACGGTGGGACCGATGAAGCCGGCGCTGCTGGAATGGGCCGCCCGGCATCGGTACCCGGTGCGTTACGCCTGCTTGAGTTACCGGACACCCGACGGGGAGCCGCCGGCCCATCTCGCGGTGTGCTGGTGGGGTGACATGACCTTCCTGAGCCACCTGAGCGATCTTTGCCGTTTGAGCGGCTTTCAGGCCACTCTTACCTTCGGCAGTGACTCGGTGGAGGCTGACGACCGCGCGCGTCTGGCCGAGGGTCTGCGCCTCGCCATGCAAACACTTTTTATTCCCGTGGTGACCCAGGAAACGATCTGATCATGCGCGTCCATCCCATCTCCATAGAGGGCAATCTCCATTTCGTCCGACAGGGCATCGCCCTGCTGGAGCATCTGGATGAAGACAGCTACACCCGCGGCCGTCAGGGCTGGGCGCCGGTGGGCGCGCAGTTCCGCCACGTGCTCGACCACTATCGATGTTTCTTCCTTGGCCTCACTGACGGCCGGATCAACTACGATGCGCGGCTCCGGGAGATCGAGGTGGAGCTTAAGCCGGAACGTGCCATGGCCGTGGCTCAGGGGATCGTTCGTGCGCTGGCCGAGATCGATGCCGCCGCCGCCCAACGGCCGGTCCAGGTCCACCTGAATAGCGGTGGAGGCGACGAAGAGCTCGACTGGCACGCCTCGACGGTGGGGCGCGAGCTGCAGTTCCTCTCCAGCCATACCGTGCATCACTACGCGCTCATCAAGCTCCTGCTCCAGGGAAGTGTGGTGGAAGCAGGGGAGGAGTTCGGGGTGGCCCCATCTACGCTCGCGTATCTCCGCTCCGGTCGTTGATGTGCACCCTGAGCTGGCTCCGCCGGACCGACGGCTACACCCTCCTCTTCAATCGTGACGAGTGCCGGACCCGGGCTTCCGCCCACCCGCCGACCGAGCGGAGGTTGAACGGCGTTCGCTATCTGGCGCCCGCCGACGGCGACTTCGGCGGCTCCTGGATCGGGGTTAACGAACAAGGCCTCGCCCTCTGCCTGCTCAACCGCTATGAGGATGCTCCGACCGAGGCGCCGGCCCGCCCCGTGAGCCGCGGTTTGCTGCTCACGTCGCTCCTGGATTGCGGCTCGGTAGGCCAGCTCGCCCGACAAATGGACCGGGTCGAAGTGCAGCACTATCCGCCGTTCACGCTCGCCGGTTTTGACTCCGAGATGCAGGGGACTCTGCTGGCCTGGGACGGCTCCGCCCTGACGACGCGGGGGGTCCCGACTGATGGACTGGTCATCACCAGTTCCGGAATGGATCAGGCCGGCGCCGAGCGGGAGCGCGCCGCGGTCTTCGCGGCAGCGGCGGGATTGGGACTCGATGAGCCCGGGCTGCAGGCGATCCATCGCAGCCACGAGCCCGAGCGCGGCGCCTATTCGGTCTGCATGCATCGCGATGATGCCGAAACGGTAAGCCTGTCCCGGGTGCGGGTGACGCCGGA
>JBGPJS010000197.1:0-7095 GCA_041485505.1 Gemmatimonadota bacterium
CGACGTCATCACCGGAATCGGCGATATCGAGGTGCCCGATCTGCAGACCATGACCGATGCGTTGCGAAGCCACCGGCCTGGCGATGTGGTCGAGATCCGGATCGTGCGGGACGGAATCGAACAGCGCCTCAAGGCGATTCTGGGGACCCGAGGCGGCTGAGATGAAGGGATCGGTGCTCGACCCGGATCGTATCGTTGCCGGCCTGCGGGGCCTGTTCGCGAAAAATGCCGGACGGTTGGCGCTGCTCCAATTCGCCGCTGATCGGACGCAGGCCGCAGGATCACCGTACAGCTCGGTCTACCTCTACATGCTCCACGGCGACGACCTGGTGCTCGAGGCCTTCGCGGGCCGGGAGACGGAGCATACTCGCATCGCCGTTGGCAACGGCGTCTGTGGCACCGCGGTGGCGACCGGTACCGATCAGAACGTGGGCGACGTTCGTGCCCTCCAGAATTACATCGCCTGCAACAGCTTCACCCGCTCCGAGCTCGTGGTGCTGATCCGCCGGGGAGCCGCGATCCTGGGTCAGATCGACGTGGACAGCGACCTGCCGAATCCCTTCACGCCCGCGGAAGAAGCGGCCGTGCGACGAGTGGCCGAGGGCCTGGCAGTGCTGTTGTAAGGGTCCGAGTACCCGGTTCCGGGTTCCGAGTGGCTGATTGTCGGATCACCGATCATGCTGGGACTCGGAACTCGGAACTCGGAACTCCCCCATGCGCGCCTGGTCCTCCGCCCGATTCACCATCTCCCTCCCCGACGGTCACCGCTTTCCCATCGCGAAGTACGCCCGGGTCCGCGATGCCGTCCTCGAAGCCGGCCTGTTCCCCGCTGAGGCGATCGCGGAGCCGGACCGCATCGAGCGCTGGGCCCTCGGCCTGGTTCACTCCGAGAGCTACGTCGGTGCAATTCTGGACGGCACGCTTTCCCAAACCGAGTCGCGCCGGCTGGGCTTTCCCTGGGGCGCCGACCTCCGGGAGCGTTCCCTGCGCTCGGTGCAAGGGACCCTCGAGGCTGCGCGGGACGGGCTCCGGACCGGCGCCGGGGTAAATCTCGCCGGCGGGACCCACCACGCGTTTCCCGACCACGGCGAGGGGTTCTGTGTGTTCAACGATGTGGCCGTGGCGATCCGGGTCCTGCAGCGTGAGGGGCTCGTCCGGAGGGTGGTGGTGGTGGATCTCGACGTTCACCAGGGCAACGGCACGGCGCGGATCTTCGTGGAGGACCCCGACGTCTTCACCTTCTCGATGCACGGCGAGAAGAACTACCCGTTTCGGAAGGAATCCAGCCGGCTGGACGTTGCGCTTCCCGATGGTTGCGATGACCTGGTCTACCTGCGGGCCCTGGAGGCGCATCTCGACCTCGCGCTGGATCTGGCGGGCGCCGAACTCGTGATGTATCTGGCCGGTGCGGACCCATTCAGCGGTGACCGCTTCGGCCGGCTCCGGCTGTCCCTGGAAGGCTTGCGTCGGCGGGATCGGACGGTCTTTTCGGCCTGCCGACGCCGGGGGCTACCGGTTGTGATGCTGCTCGCGGGCGGGTACGCGCCGGACATCGAGGACATCGTGACGATTCACCAGAACACCGTGCGAGAGCTCCGCGCGACCCACGGATAGGAGGCCGCAGATGAACGCGGCAAGCTCTCTTGTGGGTTGGCGATGGACTACAGCGCAATGATCCGCCACGTCCGAGGGGTCAACCTCTTCGAACGCCGGACCGGTGAGGGGCCACCCGTCGTGGTGCTTCACGGCGGCCCCGGCGCGCACCACGATTATCTCCTCCCCGGCTTCGACGCCCTGGCCCGGGGCCGGGAGCTGCTCTACTACGATCAACGTGGCGGGGGACGATCCGCGGTGGGGCGGGATGTTGCGGTCGGCTGGCGGGAGCAGGTGGCCGATCTGGAGGTCTTGCGGGAAATCTGGGAGCTGGACCGTATGACGTTGACCGGATACTCCTGGGGCGCCATGCTGGCTATGCTCTACGCCGTCGAGCACTCCGATCGGGTGGAGCGGTTGGCGCTGGTCTCCCCCGCTCCGGCCTGGCGGGAGGCGCGGGATGGGTTCGAAGCTCGTCTCAAGGCGCGCAGCAACAGTGCCGATCTGCTGGCGGCCCGCAAGGCATTGCGGGAAAGCGGCATCAGGGAAAGCGCTCCGGAGATTCACCAGCAGCGGCTTTTCGAACTTGCCGTCGCGGGGTATTTCCACGATCCCTCCCGCGCCCGGGACCTCACCCCCTTTCGGGTCACTGAGCGCACCCAGAAGGAGGTCTGGTCCAGTCTGGGTGATTTCGACCTCCGCCCAGCGCTCCGGCGGCTCACCGTTGCCGCTCTCGTCCTGCATGGCGATGACGACCCAATCCCCTCCGAGAGCGCGCGAGCCATCGCGGATTGTCTCGGGGCGGAGTTTCATTTATTGCCGCACTGCGGCCACGTGCCGTACGTGGAGGCCTTCGGGGAATTCGTGCGAATCCTGGATGGCTTCTTGCCGGCAAGCAGCGACCTGCGGCCAGCCGCCGGCTAGTGCTGGCAGCCGGCGGCCGGTAGCTGGTAGCTTCCCTCAATGAGCCCCCGGCCCACCCCCTTCGACCTCGTCTTCGCGTCACTCGCGGAGGCACGCTTCCCGGCTATCCGCGACTCGCTTCAGCGTTCCGGCGTTGATGTCGACGATCCCGATGCTTTCGTGCTCGACCGCGAGGTCGCTCAGCTTCTCCGGGAGCTGGTGCCGGAGGATGCACCGGGCGGTGCCCTGGCCCAGCACCTCACGCTCCTGCACCATGCGTTTCTCTTCTGGTGCGCCGGGCGGCCGACCTTCCGGCTCTCGCGAGCCGCCGTCCAGGCCCTGGTGGGCGCAGCGGAAATGGCTGGACCGTCTGGTGCGGGCCTCCCACCCGCCTGCTACATTCAATTCCCCGAGCACCTGATCTGGGCCCGGCTGGCCCCGGACGAGCCCCCTGAGCCGCTCGACGGCATGTTCCTGCGCCCCAAGGCGACGGGGTTCTTCATCCTTGGCATCTTCGGACTGCATTCCGGCCGTGACGGATTCAGTGTGGTCGACGTGGAGGGCTACCCGCCCGAGGTACTCGACCGCGACGACGGGTCGGCTCCGTTCAGTCCCGTTCTGGCGGGCGGCGCGCCCGCGGGGATCTTCTCGCTGGTGGGCGAGGAAGAATTTCTGGAGCTGGCGGCCAGGAGTCTGGCACGGGTCGCGGCCGTGTCAATCGAAGGCCGTTCCCTGACCGAAGTGATTGAAATCGGATGATGGACAAGAAGGCGGTCGCGCGGGTGCTGGAGCAGATCGCGTCCTTCCTGGAATTGAAGGGCGAGAATCCGTTCCGGGTCCGCGCATTCACCACGGCGGCCCGCGCGGTGAGCGGCCTGCCGGGTGACTTGGAGTCAGCGCTCGCCGATGGCTCTCTCGAGGCCACCAAGGGGATCGGCCCGGCCACGCTCCAGATCGTCACCGAGGTGGTGACCACCGGGCGCTCCTCCACCCTGGAGGAATTGCGGGAGCAGGTCCCTCCGGGCCTGGTCGAAATGCTGCAGATTTCCGGTCTCGGGGTCGCCAAAATCCGCCAGATTCACGAGACCCTCGAGATCGACTCACTCCCCGAGCTCGAAGCGGCCGCGCGCGACGGCCGCCTGGCTCGGCTCCCCCGCTTCGGGGCCAAGTCCGCCGAGAATATTCTCAAGGGAATCGCCTTCCTCCGGCGGGCCAGCGCGTTCAAACTCTCGCATCACGCGGCCGAAGAGACGGACGGTTTGCGCGCAGCGCTCCAGCGCTTACCCGGGGTTCTGCGGGTGGTGGTGGCGGGTGAAGTCCGCCGTCGCATGGAGGTGGTCCAGGAACTGGTCGCCGTTATCGTGGCCGAGACCTCGCCGGCCGAGCTCTTCAAGCGGCTGGCCCAACTTCCGGGCGTCACCGAGTTCGCGGGACAGGATGACCGGCGGGTGACGCTGCGGTTCGCCGGGAGCGCCGGCGCGCAGATCATCGTCACCAGGCCGGTCAACGCCGGTGCCGTGCTGGTGCAGGCCACCGGGAGCGAGGCGCACCTTTCGAAACTCGCCGCGCATGCCTTGACCCGGGGGTTCACCCTCGATGGTGCGGCGCTCTGGCGCGGCAGCGAGTTTGTCCCGACGCCGGACGAAGCCGCCCTCTACCGCGCCCTCGGGCTGGCGGAAATTCCACCTGAGCTGCGCGAGGGCGACGGCGAAATCGAAGCCGCCGCCGGGGGCGGGCTGCCGACGCTGTTAGAGCGCAGCGATCTGAAAGGCTTCCTGCACTGCCACTCCAGTTACTCGGACGGCTCGACCACCATTGAGGAGCTGGCGCGGGCCTGCCAGGACGCCGGATACGAGTATGTCGGTCTCACCGACCACAGTAAGGCCGCGGCATACGCAGGGGGCCTCTCGGCCGATGACCTGAGCCGGCAGAGCGATGAGATCGACGGGGTCAACAGTCGGGTCAAGGGGATCCGGGTCCTCAAAGGAGTCGAGGCCGACATCCTTGCCGAGGGGACTCTCGACTACGATGATGCGGTCCTAGCACGGCTCGATTTTGTCATCGGTTCGATCCACAGTCGCTTCAGCATGAACGAGAAGGAAATGACCGCCCGGGTCCTCCGGGCCATGGAAAATCCCTATCTGAATATCCTCGGGCACCCCACCGGTCGGCTGCTGCTCTCCCGTGATCCCTATCCGATGAACATGGACCGCGTCCTCGAGGCCGCGGTTACCCGAGGCGTAGCGGTGGAGATCAACGCTGACCCACACCGGCTGGATCTCGATTGGCGGCACCTGCGAAAGGCCCGGTCGCTCGGGGTCACCATCACGATCGGAGCCGATGCCCACAACATCGCCGGGATTCGAAACGTGGATTCCGGTGTGGGGATGGCCCGCAAGGGCTGGCTCCGGAAGGAGGACATCCTGAACACCCGAACGGTCGAAGGCTTTCTTGCCCACGTGGCGAAGAGGAGGGGGCGGTAGTGGCGGACCCTAAAGGACTCCCTGCCGGTCGCAGGCGGGCGGGCGGAAGGGCGGGCGGGGCGCGGCGCCCGGCGCTCTCCAATGGCCGCCGAGGCCGAGAGAGGTCGGATGCCCTCCGCCGGCGGGCGACGACGATTCTCTCGCGCCTGAAGAAGGCGTATCCTGAAGCCAGGTGCGCGCTGGAGCATCGGGACGCCTTCCAACTCATCGTCGCCACCATTCTTTCGGCCCAGTGTACCGATGTGCGGGTCAACCTGGTGACGCCCGACCTGTTCCGGCGCTACCCCACCCCGATGGCCCTGGCCAACGCCCGTCAACCGGACTTGGAGAAGATCATCCAGTCCACCGGCTTCTTTCGGAACAAGGCGAAGAATCTGATCGCCATGGCTCAGGCCCTGGTGGCGGAGCACGCCGGTCAGGTTCCCCGAACTATGGAAGCGCTTCACGCCCTGCCGGGGGTTGGCCGGAAGACCGCCAACGTTGTCCTCGGCAACGCCTTCGGTATCAACGAGGGGGTCACGGTGGATACTCATGTGGGCCGACTGAGCCGACTGCTCAAGTTGACCCGGCATGAGGATCCGGTCAAAGTGGAGCAGGATCTGATGACCCTCTTTCCCCGCGACGATTGGACCCTGCTCTCTCATCTACTCATCTATCATGGACGCCAGATCTGCATCGCGCGACGACCGAGGTGCGGGGAGTGCGCGGTCGCGGACCTCTGCCCCTCGGCGAGAGCGACCAGTGCTGAGTGCTAAGTGCTGGGTGCTACCCAGGACTGGAGGTACTAACACCCGGCACGTAGCACCCAGCACCGGGCCGCCTTGGCTATGACCTCTCCGATTCAAGACGCCTGGACCGCGGTCGCTCGGGAGTATCTCCGTCACATCGTGCCGGGATTTCTCTCAGCCGCACGATCGCTATGCGAGGCCGCGCGGATCGGGCCGGGGGACCGGGTGGTGGACGTGGCATGCGGACCGGGAACTGCCTCGCTCATCGCGCGAGAACGGGGTGCGGCGTCGGTGATCGGAGTCGACTTCGCGCTGGGAATGGTGGGGCTGGCGAAGAAGAGGGCGGCGGGCCCCGAGAGGACAGAGACCAGCGGGGTGATCGAGTTTCTCCAGGGCGATGCGCTGGCCTTGCCGCTGGCTGATGACCGGTTTGACGTGGTCATCTCGAGCTTCGGGGTGATTTTCGCACCTGACGCGCCGAAGGCGGTCTCGGAAATCGCCCGAGTCCTCCGGCCGGGAGGACGGCTCGGTCTGACTGCCTGGCCACGACGTGGGCCCATCGGCGAGTACTATGATATCGTCGATCGACACCTGGTCCCCGCCACATCACCACACGATCCGCACGATTGGGGCCGACTCGAGCGGGCGGTCTCCTGGCTGGCCCCGAGCTTCACCGACATCACCGCGGAGGCACTCGCGGTTCCGTTCGAGGCCGTCTCCGCCCCGGAGGCGTGGCGCATCCTGCGGCGCTCCACCGGCCGCGTCTCCAGCGGGTACGCCACCCTGTCGGCCGATCGCCGCAGGGTTTTCGATCAGGAGATGCAGCGCTTTTTCGCTCGCTTCAGCCGGCCGGGCGGCATCACTTGGCCGCGGGAGGCCAGCCTGATTACGGCGACACGACTCTCCTAAAGACCGGTCGCTCTCCTCAGTGCACTATCCACTGGACCCCGTGCCGGGCGCACTCAGCGCCCAGACAACCCCGCGGGGTTCACGGTGATTTGGTGCTAGCCGGAACTAAGGCCTCCTCCGCAGCAGCTCAGCGTGGACGTAGTGGTGGGTCGTGGAAAACTCGGTCGCGAACGCCAGCGCGCGATAGTGGGTCGTCAGATAGTGTTGAAGATCTTCACTGGAGGCGGTCAAGACGAGATCCTTTCCCGCGTGCGCGTGGGGAAGACTCAGGTGGTCGGTCGCTGCGAGGGTCTCCCACCCGGTGGCGTCGAGCCAGGTGAGGTGCAGCGTATCGCCCACGATCGCCAACCGGCTGATCACATGAACCGGAATCGCGAGGGTTTGTACGTCATCCTTCGGGGGGCCTAGATCGAGATAGGTGTAGTCACCCAACCGCACCAGCGCGGCCTGGTAGGTCGCGACGACGGAGTCGTCGTCGA
>JBGPJS010000198.1:0-7048 GCA_041485505.1 Gemmatimonadota bacterium
AAGGCGGCTCAGAGTTGCACCGTGCTGTTCCGCCAGCAACTCGGTGGGGGCCATGAGCACGGCCTGGTAGTCGTTCTCCACCGCGAGCAGCATTGCGAAAAGGGCAACCACCGTCTTGCCCGTGCCCACATCACCCATGAGCAGCCGGTGCATCCGCTCCCGAGCGGTCATGTCACCGGTGATCTCGCGGATGGCCTTCTTCTGATCGGTGGTAAGCTCCCAGGGGAGCACCTCGCGAAGCCGGGTGGTCAGGTCGTGCTTGAGCTCGAAGGCAACGCCGCTCCGGCCCCGCTTGGCGAGGCGGCGGGCCCGGGCCAACATCAGCTGGAGATCGAGCAGTTCATCGAAGGCGAGACGGCGACGTCCCTGCTCCGCGTCCTCCATCGAGGCCGGATGATGGACCGACCGGAGGGCCTCGGCAATGGTCGACAGACCCAGTTCCTGGCGCACCGTCTCCGGTATGACATCGCGGGAGAGCGCGATGAGCCCATCGAGGTGTCGGTCGATGAGCCCGCGGATGATCTTGTGGCTGAGGCCCTCAGTGGCCGGATACACCGGCAATACCTTACCCCTGGTTCCCTCGTCCTCAGCTCCTTCCGATAGGACGATGAATTCCCGCGGGGCCATCTGTCGGCCATGGTAGAAGCGGATCGGACCCGAGACCAGAAGGGTCTGCCCCTCCTGAATGGTCCGGTCCAGAAAGGCCTGACCGGGCCAGGCACACTCCAGGACTCCACTCTCGTCGCGGAGCACGGCGTGGAATACCCGGAGCCCCTTTCGGGTGGGAAGCACTCGCTTGCTCACCACCCGACCGATGCAGGCGACCTCGGCACCGACCCGGGCCCTGGCGAGCGGGGTCACCGTCGACGCATCGATGTAGCGCCGCGGGATGTGCCAGAGGAGATCTCGCGCGGTCAGCACTCCCAGCCGTGCGAACCCCTCGGCCCGGTGTTCGCCGATGCCTTTCAGAAACTTGATGGGGGTGTCGAGACGGGGCGCTGCCATTGGAGATCAGGGTTATGAGCTATGGGTTGTGGGCTGCGGGCTACAGGCTGTACGCCGGGGACTGGCAGCCCTACACCGTTGACGCCCGGACTTATCTGCCCCCCCCCAGCCCCAATGGCGCCTAGCCCATAGCCAAAGCCACCCAGCCCTCAATCCTCCAGGAGCAACTGTCGGGCATAGGCCCCGGCGTCAAAGGGCCGGAGATCATCCAGCGTCTCACCCAGTCCGATGAACCGGATGGGGAGCTTGAGCTCCCGCCGCAGGGCAACCACGGCCCCCCCTCGGGCGCTGCCGTCAAGCTTGGTCACGACAATGCCGGTCGGAGAGACCGCCTGGGAAAAGAGCCTTCCCTGCTGTACCGCGTTCTGCCCCACTGACCCATCGAGGACGAGGAGCGTTTCGTGTGGCGCGCCGGGCCGACGGCGGCCGATTACCCGCACCACCTTCTTCAGTTCCTCCATCAGGTTGTCCTGGGTGTGGAGCCGCCCCGCGGTATCCACCAGGACCGTATCGACGCCGCGGGCCTGGGCCGCTTCGATCGCATCGAAGGCGACCGCAGCGGGATCACCACCCGCGGTTCCGGCCACGCAGGGCACCCCGAGCCGCCCGGCCCAGATTTCGAGCTGATCGATGGCGCCGGCGCGATAGGTGTCGGCCGCGGCCAGGAGCACCGATCGCCCTTCGCGCTTGAGCCGATGCGCCAGCTTGGCGACAGTCGTAGTCTTCCCGACCCCGTTGACACCGATCACGAGAACCACAGTGGGTCCTTCGCCTTCACCCCGCGCGATGTGTTCCGGGTGGTCGGGCCCCTGGAGCAGCGCGGCGATGCGCTGCTGGAGCTCCGCCCGGAGGTCCGCCTCGGTCTTGAGCCTGCCGCGACGGAGTTCGTCTTCCAGCGCCTGGACCAGCTCCACGGTGGCCGGGACGCCGAAATCCGCCTCGATGAGCGCACGCTCCAGGGCCTCCAGGTCGGCCGCGCTGAGCCCGCGCACCAACGCGCCCACGTCGCTCAGGGCGATCTTCTTGAGCCGGGTCCAAAGCGATTGCTGGGGCCGCTCCCCGATCCGATCGGTCCTGGTCACGATCGGGCCCGACTCCGGGGTCGGTTCATGGGGAAGCTCGGAGGCGCGCCACCTGTGCCGGCATCTGTTCCCGTCCGACCACCGTTGCAAAGGCGCGGGACCAGGCTTCGATATAGTCCCAATCCAGTTGGTTCCCCTTCCGGCGGGCCACGCTCATGGCGTCATCAAGATCCCCGGCCCGTCCCGCGAACAGTTTGTGGATGATCAGGTCCTCCGCCGTGGTGAAGGGAACCTCTTCTCCCTCCATCTCGACCCTCACGGCGCGACCGATCGCCTGACGCTCGTACGCAATGGTGGAGAAGATGAAATCCACCCGAATACCGGTCAGGACGTCGCGGGTCGGAAGCACGAATCGTTCGCGAACGAAGCGGTCCAAGTCCGCCGGCAGTGGGGTCAGAGAGAGCGCGGCACAGACTTCTCTCAACTCGGGAAGACGGGAGGGATCGTCCCCCAGCGTCACGTCGATATCGGCGGTGATCCGGGGCTCGCCGTGGAGGATCACCGCCTGCACTCCAATAAACATGAAGGGGATCTGACGGTCGCGGAGCTCTCTGGCGATCCGGGCCATCAGCCCGGAGAAATCAGGTAGGGGGGAGGCCATTCACGGCGCGGGCCACGGCGAAACGCATCGAGGTCGGGTTCATGGTGCAAATATAAGCGGTGTTCCCTCTCCCCCCTTCCCCTTCCCAGTTCTCGACTCATCGCTCATCGCTCATCGCAACCCCAATCGCTTCCGCGCCCACCATTCACCCGACAAACCCAGAACGCAGACGCCGAACAGCCACGCCCACTGGCGGGCGTTGGTCCGCCCGCTTCGGGCGGCCAGCACGGCCGTCTGCTCCTTGAGTCCCGCCGGCCGGGGCAGCCATTCATCCGAGTACGTCTCCACGGCGATCGTCCCCTCTCCGGCCCCATCGAGCCGATAGTGGTACCGCCCCACCGGCAACCAGAGCTGGGCGTGGCCCGTGCCGTCGAAGCGGAGCGTGTCCCGGTGGATCCAGTTCGCGGGCCCTTCGAGGACCACCGGCAATGCCACCGGCGCGCCCGTGGCGGCCCACTCGAAGACCACCGGCCGCGCGTTCTGCACCACCGGACGCACCGGATGGGCGCGGCCCCGTGCCGAGTCGGCCCCGCCCAGCAGCCAGCTCGCGGTAAGGGCCACCCAGGAGCGATAGGCCTGCTCACTCGAGGCGCCCCGCAGTGCCCAGCGCCAGAGGCCGTCCGCCGCCACCGTGATTCGGCGGATGCCCACCGTGTCCCGGCCGAGCACCACCGCGCGCTCGGGGCCGCGTCGTCCCTCCTGCGCGGTGAGCGCGACCCAGTCCTGTGGACCTGGCTCCATGGGGGTGATCTGAATCGCCGGAGGGAACGAATCGACCGGAAGACCGATGAACGCCCCCGCCAAGGGGGAGGCCGGGCTAGCAGTCAGATACCAGTCGCCCGGCACCACCGTCTCTCCACCTTCTCCGCTCGGCCAGAGCCAGCGGCCATGGGCGCGAGAATCGCGAGCCAGCTCCGTCGCCCCTCCTTTGATCACCAGAAGATCAGCCTGTCGTGCGGCCTGCCGGACCTCCTCGGTGGAAACCGCCGACAGATCCGCCATCGAGCGCCAGCGCCCGGGATCGAGACTGGCGTACCCGCGCACCGGGAGTTGAGCCACGTCCTTGAGGGTGCGGAACAGGTACCGGCTGTCCCAGTCCGCCGGGTTCGCGAGGACCACCACACCCGGAGTGGGGGTGACGCTCAGCAGATGGAGCCGGAGATCGTCGCGCGGTTCGGCGTCATTGGCGCCGGCAAGCCCGACCTCGAGGAGGTGGGTCCCGGCCGCGAGTTGGTTCGATGAGAAGGTGAAACGGACCAGGGCGGCGCCTCCGGTGAGCCGGATCGCGCGCTTCGCGAGCGTACCATGCTCACTCCGGACTTCGAGTCTCACACTGTCCCGGTTGCCGGGCCCGACCGCCCGCAGTTCGACCTCGAGGCTGACGGAATCCCCTGACGTCACCCGGACCGGACCAGAGACCTCAGTCACCGCCAGATCGCGCACCGGTGTTCTCGGAAAGAGCCGCACCTCGGCTCCGCTCAGAACATCAGGTGGAGGATCGGAGGCGTCCTCGATTTCGCCGTCGCTGACCACGATGAACGGGCGGCCGGAGGCCGATGCCGCGATGAGCGCCGGCGCAAGGAGCGACCGCCCTCGCGCGACGCCGGTGTCCTGGTTGGAGCGCTCGTCGCCGAAAAGACGGACCTCACCCCAGCGTTCCGCCGAGTCCCGAGCCTCACGCCAGCGGCCGCCAGCGGCGCGGAGACTGAGACTCGCATCGAGGAGGACCAGGGGCTTCGCGCCGGAGCGATCAGTGATGGCGCAGCTGAGATCACTGATGAGAATGAAAAGTGCGGCCCACGCCACGGTGCGGCACAGGATCGCCGGCCAGGCCCGGCGGCCCAGGCGCTCGAGCCAGAGGTAGGTGAACGCCGACAGGGCGCCCGCGAGGAGGAGCAGGAAGGCCAGTCGCATCAGTCGACTGACAGGGAAGGCGGAACGGCGCATTCCACCGCCTCCCGCACCGTGAAGCGTCCCTCGTAAAGCGCCCGCCCCACCACGGCTCCGGCCAGCCCGGCCACGGCAATCGCCTTGATATCTTCAAGGCTGGAAACGCCGCCGCTCGCGATGACTCCAGCACCAAGCCGCTGCAAGGCTACCGCGCCGGCGATATCAGGACCATTCAGCATTCCATCGCGGCTCACATCGGTGTAGATAATCGTTCTCACGCCCGCGGCGATCACCCGCCCGGCCACCTCGTCGACTCGTTGGTCGGTAGTGTGAGCCCATCCTCGGATGGCCACCATCCCCTGGCGGGCGTCGAGTCCCACCGCTACTCGAAGGGCGCCGGCCTCGGCCACCACCGCCGGGACCATCTCCGGATCGGTAATCGCCGCGGTGCCAAGGACCACACGGCCGATCTCGAGCTGGAGCACCGCGCGGACACTCGGCAGGGTGCGAAAGCCACCCGAGAGTTGGATCCGCACGTGGGAGCCGACCCGGGTCACGATGCGGGAGATCAGGCCGGAGTTGTCACCTTCGCCGAAGGCGCGGTCCAGGTCGACCACATGAAGCCAACGCGCCCCCTGCCAGACGAAGCGCTCCGCCAGTGCGACGGGGTCGTCGTCGTACGCGGTCTCCCGGCCGGGGTCCCCCTGACTCAGGCGGACCGCGCGGCCACTGCGGATATCAATCGCGGGGTAGAGATCCACCAGAAGTCCTACGGGGAAGGAAACTGCGGAGAGTCACTCCGTGCGGCGGGCCAGGAGCGGCGCCTGGGGTTCGAGCAGCGCCTGCAGCCGGTCGCGCTCCCCTTCAAACGCGGGCCGGTCCGAAGGCGGAACCGGCACCCCGTCGCCCAGATCGACCGCCCGGGCATCGCGGGCAACACCCGCCACGCGGAACTCGTAGTGCAGGTGGGGGCCGGTCGTTAGGCCGGTGGAGCCGACGAACCCGATGGTCTCCCCCTGCTCGACCCGGGCGCCGGAAACGATGCCGCGCGCGAAACCTTGGAGGTGGCCGTACCGGGTGACAACCCCTTCGGCGTGCCGGAGTTCTATCAGGTTTCCGTAGCCCGCCGACCATTCGGCGCGGAGCACCACACCGTCGCCCGCGGCCACAACCGGCGTCCCGGCGCTCGCCGCGTAGTCGGTGCCCTCGTGACGCCGCCAGATGCCGAGAATCGGGTGGTAGCGTGAGCCACTGAAGCGGGAGGAGATCCGGCTGAATTCCAGCGGGGCGCGCAAGAAAGTGCGGCGCAGGGAAAGCCCACTCGAGTCGTAGTACCCTTTCTTGCCTCCGGAGAGGTCGAAGCGAAAGGCTGATTCCTCCCACCCACCCACCTCAAGGCGGGTCGCCAGCACCCGCCCGAGCCGTAAATCGTCCTCCTCCGAAATCTCCCGCTCGAACAGCACTTCGAAACGGTCGCCGGGCCGAACGTCCCGAGTGAAGTCCACCTGCCACGCGAAAATGTCGGCGACCCCCCACGCCAGACGCTGCCGCTCGGACCCGCCCAGCGTCCCGTCATCGATCCGATCGTCGAGCGCTTCGTAGAGCGAGTTGTCGATCGGCCCCTCCACCCGCAACACCTCAGGATGCCATTGGACCGGCAGGCTCTCGAGGTTCCATCCCTCGGAAAGCCGCCGCAGGCTGAGCCGATGATCCGGCCCGGTCCGCACCAGAACCCGGGAGGGCACGGAATCCCGGGCCGCGCGACGGAAGGTGAAGACCAGACCGGCGCGAAGCCGCCGGAGATCGAACGAAAATTCCCTCGGCACGCCAGGGAGTTCAAAGGCCTTCAGGCCGTTGCGGGCGAAGAGTTTTCCGAGGGTCTCGCCCCGGCGCAGGGTGTCGACGGTCTCCGTGAAGGACTCGGCCACGATGCCGGGGGTGGCCACCTGCCAGCGACGCCAGGGCCACTGGCCTCGCGCGGTGAAGACGCCGGCGGAGCCCAAGACGGCGATCGCTGCGATGGAGCGAATCATGGACTTCGGGAGCGCGGTCACGGCAGAATGAGCAGCAGATGAACGCAGATCACCGCAGAGAAAGCCGAAGAGTGCACCGAGATTGCGCTCTGAGCACTCGAGAACGATTGGCCGGCAAGACCTTCGGATCTGGGTTCATCTGCGTTCATCTGCGGCTCTGGATCAATCCATCTGGCGACGAATGAAAGTGGGAATTTCCATGTCGGGAACGTCGGCCGGATTGGGAGTACCCCCGGAGCGGCGGGGTTCCGGCCGCGGCGGCGGCACCGGCATGGGCGCAGGCTGGGCGGTCGGGATTTTCCGGGTGGTGGGGGTCGGGAAGTTGATCACGCCCGGCTGCGAGACCCGCGGCGTCGGCTCCGCGGGTCGGTCGAAGCCGGTGGCGATCACCGTCACCCGCACTTCACCCTCGAGCGCCGGATCGGTGGCGGCCCCGA
>JBGPJS010000199.1:0-7038 GCA_041485505.1 Gemmatimonadota bacterium
AACACCGCGGCAAGGGAACCCAGAAACCGCCGGGCCTGGTAGCAGAAGAGTTCGAGCGCGAACGCGGCGTCCGGGGACTCACCTTCAAGCCGCAGCAGGTCCCGCATGTCGGCGCTCAACCCCGACACGCCCAGAAGTCCGCTCTTTCGACTGACCAGCTCCCGCACCTCAGCCGGCGTCAAGCCCCGTTGCTCGATGAGGTGGAGCAGCACTCCGGGATCGAGGTCCCCCGAGCGGGAACTCATGACGAGCCCACCCGTCGGGGTGAATCCCATCGTGGTTTCCACGCTCTGGCCGTTCCGCACGGCGGTCATGCTGGCGCCGTGACCGAGGTGGGCGATGATTACTCGGCCCGACGCGGACTCGGCCCCCGCCTCGCGCCGGAGGGCGTCGAGCACCCCCTCGCACGACAACCCATGAAAGCCATAGCGGAGAATACCGGCTTCCGTGAATTCCCGCGGCAGCGGGTACCGCTGCGCCACCGGCGGCATGGTGCGATGAAAGGCGGTGTCGAAGCAGGCCACCTGGGATACCCCGGGAAAGGTACGCTGGGCCCACTCGATGGCCGCGATCTCGGGGGGCAGATGCACCGGGGCCAGTGGCCGCAGAGCCTTGAGGGCGGCGAGAACTTCGTCCCCGATGAGCTCGGGCCTGGTGAAGCGGGTCGCGCCGTGAACCACCCGGTGCGCGACGGCATCGAGCCGGTCGGCCCAACCCCGCTCCGCCAGGCGCGCCCGCACCAGGTCCAGCTCAGTCGTTTCGAGCGATTCCCGCAGCAGACATCGTTCGCTCTCCCCCATCGCGAAGACTCCAATCTTGAGGGTGGAGGAACCGACGTTGAGGGTGAGCAGGGTCGTCACTGTACGCTCCGGCTTTCCCGCCAGGTGCGGCCCACTGTCGCCGTGAGGATGATCCCGCCGCCGAGCAGCGACCAGGGTCCCGGAGTTTCGCCGTGCACCAGCCAGACCCAGAGTGGATTGAGGGCGGTTTCGAGGAACAGCAGGAGTGAGACCTCCAACGCCGGGACCTGTGGTATAGCGGAGGCAAGAAGGGCATACGCCAGTCCGATCTGGAAGACGCCGAGATAGGCGATGATGCTCCAGTCGGCGAGGGAATGAGACCCCAGCGGAAACACCATCGGCAGGGCCGCCGCAAACGCGAACAGATTGCCCACCGCGACCGCCGCCGTGGGTGACCCGCCATCCTTGCCGATTTTGCGGAGACCGAGCAGGAGAAGCGCGTAGGCCAGCCCGCTTCCCAAGGCGATGGCGTTCCCGCGGGCGGGATCGGGCGCCGTGACGAAACTCCGCTGGTGGCCCAGCAGCAGGATGACCATGCCGGTGGCCACGATCAGCATGAAGCCCAGATCACTTCGGCGGATCCGCTCGTGGAGCAGCCAGGGACCGAGCAGCAGGATATAGAGCGGTGCCGTGGACTGCAGAAAGATGGTGTTGGCGGCCGTGGTCAGCTTGTTGGCGAGGACAAAGAGGGTAAGCGTCGCCGCGTAGGCCACGGCAACCAGGGCGGTGCGGAGGCGGGCACCGGAATTCTCACCCAGGCGGCGGGAATCGGGAAGGAAGAGCCAGACAGCGAGCACCGCGACCCCGGAGCGGAAGCTCGCCACTTGCCAACTGGAGAACTGGGCCGCCTTGATGGCGGCACCGCCGGTAGAGAACAACAGGGCGGCGCCCAGAATCTGCAGGCGGGCAAGGTGGCGTTTCGGCATGGCGGGAAGGATGGCCCTCGCCGGCCTTTCGCGAAAGGGATTGATGAAACACAGAGGCACAGAGGTCACCGAGGTTGAAGGTGGTGTCTCTGTGTCCTCTGCGTCTCTGTGTTTCAGTTTGGGTGGGGCGGTGTAATATTGATGGCCATGCCCGACTTCCCGACCCATCTGCTCGAAGGCTTCCCCGTGGTCATCCAGATCCCAATCCAGTGGGGCGAGATGGACGCCTACGGTCACGTCAACAACACCGTCTATTTCCGCCTATTCGAGTCTGCCCGAATCGCCTACCACGAGCGGTGCGGCTTCAACGCAGCGTTTCGCACCGAGCAGATCGGCCCCATCCTCCATTCCACCTCCTGCCGATTCCGGCTGCCGCTGGTCTACCCCGACACCGCGATCGTGGGCGCGCGAGTGAGCAAACTGGGACCGGACCGGGTGGAGCAGGAGTACCGGATTCTCTCCGTCAGCCGGAACGCCGTGGCCGCGGAGGGGAGTGGGATCATCGTCTCCTTCGACTATGAAAAACAGGAAAAGGCCCGGCTGCCGGAGGCGGTGAGACAGGCCATTCTGGCGCTAGAGCCGGTCGCGCCGGCGGATTTCTAGGACGGGATAGGCCCGACAAAACGATCACGAAAACGCGAAAGGGCGACAGCGCGAAAGCACTCAACCCGACAGTGTCATCCTGAGCGAAGCGAAGGATCTCTGGCCGGACACCCGCTTTCGAGGGTGGTGGGCTCGACCTATGCGCCCAACCGCTCCACCTCCTCCGTCGCCGCCGTCCACTCGGTAAATCCCTTCTCGAGCCGCTTGCGGGCCGTCTCGAGCTCGATGCCCATGGCGGTGGCTCGCTTTCCCCCTTCCGGCGTGAGGTAGAGCTCGGGATCCTCCAGCGTCTGAGTGAGGCGGGCCACCTCCGCCTCCAGCGCGGCGATCCGCTGCTCCACCGCTTCGAGCCGCCGGCGCGCCGCCCGGAACGCGGTCTGCTGGGTCTTCCGATTGTCGTCGGGCTCGCCCCGGCGGGTCTGCTGTTTTTCCCGGACCCGGCGGATCGTCTCCTCCTCCTTCGCCGCCACCCGCGCGGCATGGGACCGCTCGGCGCTGGCCGTTTCCCATTCCGCGAAGCCACCGGGAAAATCGGTGATCCTGGCATCGTGGAGCACCCAGATCCGGTCGCACAGGGCGCGCAGCAGAGCGCGATCGTGGCTCACCAGGATCACGGTGCCGCCATAATCTTCGATAGCGTCCTCCAGGGCCTCGATCGATTCCACATCGAGGTGGTTGGTGGGTTCGTCGAAGATGAGAAAGTTGGCCCGCGAGAGCATCATGATCGCGAGCGCCACCCGGGAGCGTTCGCCGCCCGACATGGTGCCGGCCAGCCGCAGCACCGTGTCACCGGAGAACCCGAAACGGCCCAGGTGGCCCTGCACCTGTCCCCGAGTCCAGGTGGGCCGGAGGTCGTGGATGATGTCGAACAGCGGCTGGTCGAGCGGGACCTGCGCCATGTCCTGGCGGTAGTAATCGGCCCGAATCGACTCGCCGATCCGGACCTCGCCGCTCTCCGGCTCGCGGTCGCCTGCGAATGCGCGCAGCAGCGTGGTCTTCCCTGCCCCATTGGGGCCGACGAAGCCGATCACCTCTTCCCGTCGGACCGTGGCGCTGAAGCGGTCGAGCAGGACCCGCTCGCCAATTGCGATGTGCACCCGGTCCGCCACCAGCACCTGGTCGCCACCTCGCTCCGCCGCCTCGAGCCGAAGCGCCATGGTGCCCTCCTCGCCGGGAGGAGGACTCAGCCGAGGCAGGCGAGAGAGTCGACGCCGGCGCCCCTTGGCCTGGCTGGTGTCCTGACCGGCGATGTTGCGGCGGATGTAGTCCTCTTGAGCCGCGATGAACTTCGACTGCTTCTGGAAGACCCGCTGCTGCGCGAGGCGGCGCTCCCCGCGCTGAGTCACGAAGTCGGAGTAGCCGCCGCCGTAGCTCACCGCGGTCCGCGCCTCGATATGGAGCACATGATCCACCACCTGATCCATGAACGCCCGATCGTGGCTGATCAACAGGACGGTAGCGTCGAGGTTCCGGAGGTAGTCCTCCAACCAGCGGGCGGTCTCAAGGTCGAGGTGATTGGTGGGCTCGTCCAGCAGGATGACGTCGGCCGGAGCGGCCAGCTGCCGTGCCAGCCCGACCCGCCCGCGCTCGCCCCCGGACAGCGTGGTGAGTGGCTGGGTCCGGGCCTGCTCGGGATCGAAGCCCAGACCGTGCAGGACCGCGTCGATCCGGGGCGCATAGGTGTAGCCGCCCTCCCGTTGGAAGCGCTCGAGGTCCCGGTCGTAGCGCGCGAACATCGCCGGCGTGGCCTGGTCCCCCAGTTCCCCGATCGCGGTGGCCTGCTCGGCGAGGGACTGCTCCAGGGCGAGCAGGTCCGCGAAGGGACCCGAGGCCGCCTCCCACACCGTCGTGGCTCCCTCGAATTCACGATGCTGCTCCATGACCGCGATCCGCAAGCCGGGAGCGCGGGCGATCGTACCTCGGGTCGGCTGGGTGTCGCCAAGAAGGAGAGAGAAGAGCGTGGTCTTGCCCGAGCCGTTCCGCCCGATGATGCCCCAGCGCTCGCCCCGGGCGACCGTGAAGGTCACATCCTCGAAGAGGAGGGTGCGACCGAATTCCACCGCAAGACCGGAGATGGCGAGTTGGGTCAACGGGATTAAGGGATTAAGGGATTGTGGGATTGGGGGATTGAGGGATTGCAGGATGCCGGGGACGCTTCATTTTCCAAGCCAGATACGCCAAGTGCTCTCCGCTGAGCCTACCGTCAGTTGATTCTGGTGGCGGACCAAGGGTATCCGCAGGAGAAGCGGCTCCTCCGCCAGCTTTTCCAGCCAGCGCTCATCGGAGAGCCGCGCGGCGCCGAGACCCAAGTCCGCGAACCGGCGCGAAGCCCGATCGAGCAGAGCCTCGGCCCCGAACTTCTGGGCGAACCGCCGCAGCTCCCCCACGGAGGCCGCCTTCTCGTTGAGGTCGACGAAATGCACCTTGACCCGTCGCTCCGCGAAGAAGCGGAGTGCGGCGCGGGTGTCGGGGGATTTTCGGACTCCGAAGATCTGGATGGATTGAGGGATTGTGGGATTGAGGGATTGGGGGATTGGGGTTGCTACCTGACAGGGTGAAAGCCTAATCCTTGAAGACCAATCCCTCAATCCCATAATCCCACAATCCCTCAATCCCTCAATCCCTCAATCCCCCAATCCCCCAATCCCCCAATCCCCCAATCCCTCAATCCTTGCGCAGCTTCCGGCTCTGCCGGTAGGGGAAGAAGTCCACCACCTCTCCCGCGGCCTGCATTGCCTGCATGCGCCGCCAGAACTCCACTTGCAGGAGATCGCCGTGGACCTTGAGGAAGGCTTCGCCCATCGGTCCCGGCAGCAGGAGGAAGGAGCGGAACTCCTGGGGAAAGACGTCGCGTTCCCCGACGTAGAACCAGGGTTCGGCGGAAAACTCATCGTCATCTCCCCGCGGTACTGGCAGTTCCCGGAAGTGACACTCGGTCAGGAGGCAGAGTTCGTCATAGTCGTAGAAGATCACCCGGCCCTGGCGGGTCACCCCGAAGTTCTTGAGCAGCATGTCGCCGGTGAAGATGTTGGCCGCGGCGAGGTCCTTGATGGCCTGGCCATAGTCGAGCACCGCGTCGAGCGCGGCATCGGGGGCTGCCTCTCTGAGGAAGAGGTTGAGCGGCGTCACCCGGCGTTCGGTATACAGGTGACTCACGAACATCCGCTCGCCCTCAAGTCGGACGCTTCCGGCCGCTTCGGCCTGGAGTTGTACCAGCAGCTCCGGCTCGAAGCGATCCCGTCGGAACTCCAGGTGCTCGAACTCCTGGGCGTCGGCCAGACGCCACACCCGATCCCGGGTGAAAACCAGATGGTACTTGTCCATTACATCCTTCCGAGTGGCCGTCTTGGGGGCGCCGAAGCGGTCCTTGATGATCTTGAACACCACGTTGAACGCCGGCAGCGCGAATACGCTCATGACCAGCCCCGCCTCGCCTTGGGCAATTTCGAACCGGGCGTCGGATCCCTTCAGGTGGCGCATCAGCGCCCGAAAGAGCTCGGTCTTGCCATGCTTGTTGTACCCGATCGAGGTGTAGAGCTCGTCCAGCGGCTTGAGCGGCATCATGCTGCGCAGGAAGTCGATGACCGCGCGGGGCCGCTCCGCCTCCACATGGAAATAGGATCGGGTGAAGCTGAACACCACGCTGACCTCGTCCGAGGTGGTGAGAGCCGCGTCGACCTGCACCCCCCCCTCGGCATGCACCATCGGAAGCACCAGCGGGACCATCTCCGCACCGGCCCGGAGCCGGCCGACCAGATAGGCGCCTTTGTTACGGTAGAAGAGCGCGGGCAGCACATCCACCGCTTCGACCGGAGGGAAGTCAGGCCGCCGGGCCAGCTCCTCGTGCACGGCTCGGGCCACCAGCACCGCGTCTTCGTCGAGATCACCAAACAAGGGGGCGATCGGCAGATCGCGCAGGATATCGCGGAAGACGGTCTCGAGGCCCCCTGCCCCTGCCGCTGGGTAGGTCTGGTGGAAAGGCTCGGCCGAGGCTGTGGTGGCGCCTTCAAAGTCCTGGTCCACGTACTCCAGATCGGCGTGCACCCCGATGGTACCGAGCATCCGACGGGAGATGGAATTGAAAAAGGTGTAGGCCAGCTCGGTGTCGTCCCGGCCGGCGGTTTGGCGGGTATGTTGCCGCTTGACCTCCGCCCAGGTTCCGGGGTCATGGACACCATCCCCCATGCTGCGGCCCAGATCGCGTACCACCCAGTCGACGAACTGGCGGTAGAGCGTGAGCCGCTCGACGGCGTCCGTCTGGGCGCCGCGCCAGTCGCGATGCTCGAAGCGGGCGTGGGCCCGCCGAGTCACCAGCTGGAATTGGGCGTGATAGGAATCGAAGCCGGCGGCGATGACCCCGGCCGCTTCCGCGGCGAGCGGGTGGCGGCTAGGGCTCGAACGGTGGCTGGTCGGCGGTCCAGGGAGGGAAGCGTCCACTTATATTCCCGTCGAATCAAAGGGGCCGCAGATCCACGCAGAGGAAGGCAGATCGCCTCCAAACCTTGGGTGAATCAGTTCGTTTTCTGGTCTGACGGTTGAGTCGCACGTCATCGACAACCAATCTGCGCCCATCTGCGTGGATCTGCGGCCTTCATTCCTAATCTTACGCCCGGAACCCGAAATGCCAAACGCGACCACCTCCGCCCCCACCTACGACCAGCTCAAGCCCCCGACCGTCGGAGAGACCATCACCAAGTCCGGCGGCCGGC
>JBGPJS010000200.1:0-7032 GCA_041485505.1 Gemmatimonadota bacterium
AGTGGCCAGGCCTACGGAGACTATCTCCTGGAAAACTTCTTCAAGCCGCTGGGCCTCGGCGCCACCTACTCCTGCGACACCGGGCCGATCATCAAGCATCGCGCGCAAGGATACGAAACCCCGAAGGGCCAGTTCGCCAACGCTCAGCCCCTCAGCATGAGCCAGCCGTTCGCGGCGGGCTCGCTCTGCTCGACGGTGGGGGACCTGGTCAAATGGCAGCACGCGCTGGAGCAGGGCCGCGTGGTGAGTCCCGACTCCTATCGGCTGATGAGTACCCCCGACACGTTGAACAACGGGAAGCGGCTCGACTACGGCTTCGGCCTCGGGGTAGGCCAGCTGAACGGGCACCGGGTGATCGAACATGGAGGAGGGATCAACGGTTTTCTGACTCACCTGGCCCGCTACCCCGATGACAGCCTGACGATCGTGGTGCTGACCAACACTGAGGCCGGTAATCCCGAGGGGGTGGCCAAGCGGATCGCGCGGCGAGTGCTCGGCATCCCTGAGCCGAAGGCGAGAAGTGTGGCGCTCACTCCGGCCGAGATCGCCACGTTCGTGGGAACCTACGCCCGGGGCGAAGGAAAGGTCCGCCTGCTACGGAACGGCAATACGCTCCAGCTCGAGTCCCCCGACGGCGATACCACACCGATGCTCTATCAGGGAGGGGGCCGCTTCGTGGCAGCCAAGGACCTCGACTTCGAAATGGTCCTCGCCCCGGTACCCGGTCCCGTCGAGAAGCTGACGTTGCTGCAATCGGGGCACACCGTGTTCGAGGCGACGCGGGTGCCGTGACCCCCTCGTCTTGCTCTGCCGGCTCGATACGCCCCGGTTCACCGGACCAAGAACTGGCACCCTTACCCAGCCAACCGTAGTATTGAGGCGCTCAGCGGCAATCTTCTGCCTTGCGGGGTGCCGTGGCCAATCTCTCCGCCCGCCTGCAGCAGGCCCTCGGCGACGCTTATTCCATCGAGCGCGAGCTTGGTCGCGGCGGCATGGCCACGGTCTTCCTCGCCCAGGACCTTAAACACCATCGACCAGTCGCTCTCAAGGTCCTCCATCCCGAGCTGGCCGCGATCGTCGGCCCCGAACGATTCCTCCAAGAAATCGAGATCGCCGGCCGGCTCAGCCATCCCCACATCCTCGGCCTGATCGACTCGGGGACGGTCGAGACCGGCCCCAGCAGGTCCACTCCGTATTACGTGATGCCGTACGTCGAGGGCGAGACCCTGCGAGAGCAGATCGACCGCGAGAAGCAGCTCCCACTCGAGCACTCGCTCGCGATCGTCCGGCAGGTGGCCTCGGCGCTCGGCTACGCCCACTCCCACGGCGTGATCCACCGCGACATCAAGCCGGAGAACATTCTGCTGCAAGGAACCCAGGCGGTGGTCGCCGACTTCGGTATCGCCCGAGCGATCAGCGCGGCGGGCGGGGAGAGGCTCACCGAGACCGGCCTCGCCATCGGCACCCCTGGCTACATGAGCCCGGAACAGGCGACGGGTGAGCGGACGGTGGATGCCCGCTCGGACATCTACGCCCTCGGCTGTGTGCTCTACGAAATGCTGGCGGGCCAACCCCCGTTCACCGGCGCAACGGCCCAGGCCATCCTGGCCCGCCGCCTGGCCGAGCCGGTGCCGCCGCTCCGCACCGTTCGGGAAACGGTCCCAACCTCCGTCGAGCAGGCCATCCTGAAGGCGCTCGCCCGAGTCCCGGCCGATCGGTTCGCCACCATCGAGGAATTCTCCGCCGCTCTCGAGGCGAAGGCGGTCGCGGCACCGCCAGTTGGGAAGGCTCCCCGAACAGGGAACCGACTCGGCCTGGTTCTGGGAAGCGCGGCGGGGCTCCTCGCCGTCCTCGCGGGCGCCGTCAGCCTCTGGCGCGGCCACCAGAGCGCCAGTGTGAATCCCAAGACCGTTGCCGTTCTGCCGTTCCGAGTTTCCGGTGCCGATCCCAGCCTGGCGTACCTCCGCGAAGGGATGCCGGAACTGCTGGCCGTGAAACTGACCGGCGAGGGCGGCCCTCGCTCGGTGGACCCCAGCGCCGTGCTCAGCGCCTGGAAACGTGCCGGGGGCTCCGCGTCGAAGGATCTGCCGCGAACCGCCGCGCTGCGTCTGGCCCGCGGCGAGGGGGTGGGGTGGTTGATCGAAGGCGCCGTCGTGGGCTCACCCCTCCGGTTGACGCTCAACGCCACTCTGACCCGCCTTCCTGCCGGCAGCGTCAGCCTTCCGGTGAGCGTCGAAGGCCCGGTGGATAGTCTCTCCGCCCTGGTCGACCAGCTCACGGCCGGACTTCTCGCCAACGAGGCCGGGCAAATCACCCGGCTCGCCAGCCTTGCCACCACCTCCTTGCCGGCCTTGCGCGCCTTTCTCGACGGCCAGGCGGCCTATCGCCGTGCCCGGTTTCAGGAAGCCGTGGCCCACTTCACGGAGGCGCTTCGGCTCGATTCAACATTCGCCCTTGCCGGTCTGAGCCTCAGTTCCGCGGTGGCCTGGTGCTGTGAGGATACCGGGCTTGGGGCGCGCCGGGCCTGGGCCGGACGCGAACGGCTGAGTCGCCGCGATCGGGTGCTCCTGATGGCCGAGGCCGGCCCTAACTATCCCGCACCTTCGTCCCGCCGGGAGCGATTGGGCGCGTGGGAGCGGGCGGTGGACAGCGTGCCGGACCGGCCCGAAGTCTGGTATGGCCTGGGCGACGCGCTCTATCACTTCGGCCGCGAGCTGGGAGTCCCCGACTCCTGGAAGCGGGCCCAGGACGCCTTTCGTCACTGCCTCGAGCTGGACTCCGCGCTGGCCGGGCCGGCGGAGCACCTGGTGGAAATGGCTCAGATAGACGGAGACACCGGGACGGTCCGGCGCCTCGCCACGCTGGTTGTGGCCGCCGATACCCAGAGCGAGATCGCCGACTACCTCCGCTGGCACCTGGCGCTGGCCGCGGGCGATTCCGCGAGGCTGGAGCGGATGCATGCCGACTATGGCACAATGACCGCGCAGAGCCTCGGCCGAATCGCCCTCTTCGCGCAGGAGATGGGGACTCGGTTGGGAGACGCGGCCCTTGCCATCGACGCGCAATTGGCTTGGGTTGTCCCGGGCGAGACCCGGCTTTGGGGTCCCCTCGAGAAGATCTTCCTGGCACTCAACCTGGGCCGTCCTTCGGAGGCTCGGACCGCCACGGAGACCCTCCGCAACATCGCCCCGCCGGCGTTCAGCCAGCGGTATCGGCTGGTCACGGCCCTCTACGGTGAAGCCGACACCGCCGGCATGGTCGAGGCCGTCCGGACCCTCGCGAGCTCCGCCGATGGTGCTCCGGCCAGCACCACCGAGAATCGGGCGGAGCAGTTTGACAACGTCTGCGCGCTCGGGCAGTGGCGGGCCTGGCATGGGGAGTGGGCTCCCGTGGCGCGAGCCATCCGACGTTTCGCCGAGGCCACCACACCGATTGATTCCGCGGAAACGGTGATCAGTGCCCACTGGTGCGCCGCCCTGCTCACCGCGATTTCGGCCACCGCGCGCAAGACCTCGGAGGCCGACGCCGCCCTTTCCGGCCTGGACTCTCTCACAACCGTCGGCCCACTTTCTCTCTGGGGTGTGTTCTTCCGAGATCGCTACGCCAACCTGGTTGTGGCCCGGCTCTACGAGACCCAGGGTGATCCGAGGAAGGCGCTGGCCGCGGTCCGACGCCGCATTTTCTACTGGGCCACCGCCGATTACCTGTCGATCTATCTTCGGGAGGAAGGCCGGCTGGCGGCGCTGACCGGCGATCGGGAAGGCGCCGTCCGGGCCTATCAGCACTACCTGCGGCTGCGGATCGCCCCGGAACCGTCAATACAACCGGAAGTGGATCGGGTGAAAGCGGAGCTGGCCAAGCTGGGTGGGGAAAAGAAGGACTGAGGGCTGGGGGCTGGGGGCTGGGGATCTCTCAGTCCTCAGTCCTGCTTTGCTCCCGGCGCTGTCCCCAACGGCACCGAATCGAGGGACAGGACCGCCTGGTCGAGTAGCCGGCAGTAGGCGTTCTGAATGGCCTCCGCGTAGTGGCGGGTGCTCGGCGAGAAGCTGTGAAGGGTGTCGACAGCGCTCCACTGCCGGTTCCAGACAACCCCTTCACTCTCGTTCCACAGTTCCGCCTCGACGTCGACCCCTCCAACAATCAGGGATCTCCGCGCCAGCTTCGCCACCACCCTGACTGAGCTGCCGGTGACCCGGAGATCGAGCCGGCGGGGCGCCGTCGGCTGTACGGCAATACCCTTCCCTTCCAGCAGGTTCCGGAGATCCGCCGAGAGGGTTCGGTCGAGTGGCTCGCGAAGGATCACCGGGTAGGATCCACTCGTCTCAAAGGTGTCGTCCCCGACCTTCTCCTCCTCGGTAAAGCTTTCCCAGATCAGCGTGTCCCCCTGGGGACGAGCATCGGACGCTGCAATGGCCACGGCCGGCTCATCTGACCCAAAGGAATCCGTGGCCACAATTCTCAATCCCGGCGGTGCAACCGGCGCGGCCCCGGCGCACTGAAGAGGCACGTATTCCGGCTCGTGCCGGGGATTGGGCAGGAGCATCGAGACGATCATATTCTCGGCCATGCGGGCGCAGCCCCCCAGGAAAAGGAGCACCACGAAGAGAAGGCGCCAGGCCAGGCGTTCACCGCAGGGTTTAGTGAACGGCATCGGGGGCTCCGGGTTGCAGGTGCCGCGGATTCGCCTCGGTAACGGTACCCATATTGGTTGCCGCGGATCAAGCGGCAATCAAGAGGATCGCGACGCCGGGCAACCCGCGCCGGCACCGGCCCTTACCTCATGAGGCCCGGCGACGGGGCAACAATGGCGGGCGGCGTTACCGGGGTCTGGTTTCCCCGCGGCAGCAGCTCCGGAAGGTTGGCCAGCTCGTACGCCGTCACCGCCATCACCGCTGAGGCCTGCATCAGGTCGGGGCCGACGGCATGATCGTAGGTGTCGGCCTGCGAATGATGGGTATGGTTGTAGCCCCGTGAGATCTGATCGAAGTTCCAGCCCGGCACCCCGTAAGGAAGGAACGAGAGGTGGTCGGTCCCGCCCTTGTTGGCGTCGCGCACCGAGTCGGCCCCCAGCGATTTCACCGCCGCCAGCAGATCGTGCCACAGCTGCTCGTCCTGCTTCCTGCCCTGCAACGCCTGCGCCGTGATCGCGCCGCTGCCATTGTCCAGCACCAGCACCGCCTGGATGCTATCCATCTCGGCGCTGTGCTGCGCCGCGTAGGCCTGCGAGCCCAGCAACCCCTCCTCCTCGCCGGTGAAGAGAATGAAGCGGATGGTCCGCTTCGGCGTAAGCCCCGACTGCACGATGGCGCGGGCGGCCTCCAGCACCACCATGCTGCCGGTGCCGTTGTCGGTGGTGCCCATGCCCAGATCCCAGCTGTCGAGGTGCGCGCCCAGGATCACCACCTGGCCTGGCAACTCGCTGCCCTTGATTTCCGCGACGGTGTTCCACTGGGTCACCGGGGTCTTGCCCAGGGTGTTGTCGATCCGGCCTTGAACCTTCGGAGTGATCCCCGCCTTGATCAGGCGATCGAACATGGCGAAGTCCTCGTGCGCGATGACCAGCCTCGGCAGCGGTGAGACACTGTAGGGCGATCCGCTCATGTTCATCAGGGCGTGCTCCTTGGATCCATCCGTCAGGATGCCGAGCGCACCGTATTTCTTGAGGATGTAGGGCCGGTCGATCGCGAACTGCTGACGGGCCTTCCGGGCCGCCTCCGAGGTATCGGCCGGCGGCGTGAATGCCCGCCGGAAGAAGTCCCGCTGGGCTTCCGAATCCGCCGCGGTCATCGGAATCCCATCCGGATTCCAGATCGGTGCCGCATCCGCAGTCATCAACCAGGCGCCTTTCATTTTCTCTTGGTAGACCGCCAGGCTCTCGGCGGTCTGGGTGCTAACCCGCACCACCGGACCGGTGAGGGTCTTCCCACCGGTTCCCTCGGTCCAGGCCCAGCTGTGTCCGACCAGATTTCGAGAGAACGGCTCGGTGATCATGAACTGCACGGGCCCGCGCTGCCATTTGATCCCGAAGTTCCAAGCTTCCAGGTGGGAGTCGAGGCCGTACGCCTTGAAGCGCTCGGCCGTCCAGTCGTTGGCCTTCCGCGCGGCGGGCGAGCCGGTCAGGCGCGGCCCGATGACATCGGAGAGGTGCTCGAGGTTCTCCATGACCTCGGAGTGGTTCATGGCCTGGTCGATCAGGGCGCCGGCGCCGGAGGTATCGACTTGAGACTGGGCATGAAGTGGGGAGACGATGCAGAGAACCAGAACGAAAGAGGCTTTTCTCATGGCGTGGTCAGGTTGTGGAGGGGAGGAGAAAGTACTTTTGCGACTATTAGGGTGTGGGGCCGGGTGCGGCAAGGGAGGTGAAATGCCAGAGCGCGGCCGTCTCGGCCGCATTGGCACTCCGGCCCCCAGACGGAGGCCCTTCGCTCCGCAGCACCATCTTGGCATTTCAGGTTCCGACCAAGCGTTCCGCCAGGGCACCGATCCAACCGGCGTTCGGAATCGCATCGATCCACCGGGCCGGGACTGCCTCCACCCCGTCGCGGATGCCCATCAGGCCTCCCGCCACCGCGGCGTTGGTGTCGGTATCTCCGCCGGCGTTGGCCAGCCAGATCAGTCCGCGCTCAAGATTGGGCTCGTGATGGGCACACCAGAGCGCGATTTCCGCGCAGTGGATGGTATACCCCTGCGCCGGCCCCGCCAGGGGGAGGTCCTCCCGCTTCTCCAGCGGCACTCGGCGGACCGCGGTCAGCAGCTCCTCGGGCGCCTGGTTGGCGGTCAGCGCTTCGATCACATCGGGGACGAAATCGCGACTGCCGTTGAGCAGGCGGGCGGCGGCCACATTGACCGCGACGGCACTCCAGGTGCAGCGCTCGTCGGGATGGGTCAGGGCCGCGGTGTGGTAGGTTCCGCTCACCAGGTTCCGCGGAGAACGATAGGTGGCGAGGGCCACGGGCAAACAGCGGGAGACGGCACCGTTACCGGCCTGCCCGCCGGCGGCCGCGGGTGGGCTGTCGTGGGTCGCGATGTACG
>JBGPJS010000201.1:0-7023 GCA_041485505.1 Gemmatimonadota bacterium
CTGCAGAATCTGGCCCAGCGAGGTATGCGCCTCCCCCAGCCGCGGAGCCAGAGCGATGGCGTGCCGCGCCGCCTCTTCGGCGAGCGACAGGATGGAGTCCGGATTGATGCCCGGGACGCCGTACTCGGAGGGGATGAACAGCACGTAGTCATCCGCCAGTCCCGACCAGGCCCGGGCGTAGCTCGAGTCCACCCGGATCGCCTGGTGGAAGTAGCCCGCCGCGCGCACCAGGTCGTCCGCGGTCCGCTTGTTCCAGTAGAACCGGCCCAGCAGGTAGGCGTCGTAGGCCGCCGGGTTGGCGGTGCCGCCGGTGGTCGCCGATCCGGCGCCGGCGACCAGCTTTCCCTTGAGCGCGGCCACCACCGCATGGGCCACCTCGTCTTGCACCGCGAAGATGTCCTTCGTGTCGCGATCGAAGTTCTCCGACCAGAGGTGGAGGCCGTCGGAGGTCTTGATCAACTGGGCGGTGACCCTCAGGCGGTCTCCCGCGCGCTGCACACTCCCTTCGAGCACGGTGGCGACGCCGAGTTCCCGGCCGATCCGGCGGACATCTTTGGACGCGTCCCGGAACGAGAACGCCGACGTCCGCGCCGCCACATTGAGGCCTTCCACGTTGGCGAGCGCGTTGATGAGAGTCTCGGCCATGCCGTCGCCGAGATAGGCGCTGGAGCGTTCGGGGCTCAGGTCGACGAAGGGCAGCACCGCTACCGAGGCGGCCCCGACGCGCCCGCTCGCTCCCGCACGCCAGAGGAGGACCCCAGCGGCCAGGATCACGACCGCCATCGTCAGCCGGAAGGCGTGCCGGCGCCTGCCCGATCGAGACGCCGGAGCAGGAACCGCCCCCGATGCCAATGCAAGCGGCTGCGCGAATGCCATGTCAACCGCTTGCGCAAGAGTACCCGCCGTGTCGAAACGTTCCGCAGGCTCGAAGGCCAGGGCCCGCGCCAAGACCTGCCCGACCTGAGGCGGGAGCTAGGGTCGGAACTGCGCGATTGGACGTGGTGGGCCCAGGAGCCGGTTCGCGATCGCAGCCAGGGGTGTACGCCCGGCGAACGGAGGCGAGCCCGCCACCATCTCGTAAAGGACGCAGCCGAGGCTGTACACGTCGGACCGCCCATCAAGCTCTGCCTCCCCGCCGGCCTGCTCCGGGGACATGTAGGCGGGTGTGCCGAGGGTGAGGCCCGTCGCGGTCCGCGCGTGATCCGCCTCCGCGCCCACCACGACCCGGGCGATGCCGAAGTCGGCCAGCAGGGCCTGCCCTTCGGCCAGCAGGATGTTCCCGGGCTTCACGTCGCGATGCACCACCCCTTGCCGGTGGGCGTAGTCCAGGGCTTCCGCCACCTCGCGCGTGATCCGGAGGGCATCAGGCACCGGGAGCCTGCCCTCGCGCTCCAGGCGCGCCCGCAGTGACTCACCCCGGATGTAGGGCATGACATACCAGAGCCGCCCACTGGCATCTCCAGAGTCAAAGACCGGGACGATGTGAGGATGGACCAGGCCGGCGGCGAGGTGAATCTCGCGCTGGAACCGCTCGGGGCCAAGGGTCGCCCCGACCTCGGGGTCGAGCATCTTGAGGGCGACCTCCCGTTGGTGCTTGAGATCGTGGGCGAGGTAGACCGTGGCCATACCGCCGCGCCCAAGCTCGCCCTCGAGGCGGTAACGATCGGCGAGGGCGTCCCGAAGTTGGATGAACGGGTCTGGCAGGTTGGCCGCCCAAAGTGGGGTGCTCTAACATGGGCCGGTGTGGAGCGACTGGCTAGGCAGGCAGCGGTTGAATTCCTCCCGGAACGGAAGACGGCAAAGTCCAGCATTTGAGCCCGTGAAGTACAGCAACCTCCGGCACGAAGGCGGTCAAACTCAACAAGGGGTGTGGACGGCCTCGCCGTAAATGCCGCAAGTTGGCGGAAAATCAACGGGTTACGAGGCCCCTCTGGATCAGGAGAGTCCTGGTTCGAGCCCAGGGGGGGCAATCCGAAGGGCGACTGTCACTTGGTGACGGTCGCCCTTCTCCTATTTGCGGGGGTGAGTGAATAACTGTAAGAACAGACCGGAGCCGTCCGCGGACCACTGAGGACATTGATTGAAGGAGGCGCTGTCGGTCACCGAGACGACCCGGCCGTCGGAGGCGGCGATGACGACGGTCGCGCTGGAACCGCGATTGCCGAACCGGGTTCCGGACTCGACCGAGCTGATCCCGTCACAGCTGCATCTCGATCGTCGGCAGATTGCAACGCTGCGGGGCCCGCTCACCGACACGATCGGATGCGGGGTGAAGCGGCAGGTCGTGATCGCCGGCGGGGCGAACGGTGGAATCTGGGTCGAGTCACTGCGCTGAGGCAGCAGGGCGTCCCCATCGCGGGACGCGCTACGGCGCGCGCTGCGGCGCCATCAGTCCCGACGTCCAATTGACCACCACCGCGATCCGCGAGAGCGTCGCCCCGATGCCGCCCGGCTTTACAATCAGGAAGCGCTGCCCATCCCGTGACACCTCGAAGTCAGGCGATGTGAAGGTCCCAGTCTTGAGCTGGGTGCGGAAGAGGATCGTGGGCGCTCCGAACGAAAACTCCGCCCCGGAGTTGACGGGGATCGACCAGATCGCGCCCACCCCATGCTCCAGGGCGCCGTAGAGCAGTTCGCGACCGTCGCCGGACCACCGAGGCCAGGTCACGGCGTTCCTCGCCAGCGGAAACCGCCGGGCCGCCGCGGGGTAGTCGGTCACGACAAGGCCCGAACCGGTGAGAAAGGCCAGCCACCGGCCGTTCGGCGAAAGTGTCGGACCCCACTCCTCGTCGGCCCCGTTCGGCATCTGCCGGGCCTGACGGTCGCCACTGAGCGAGAGCGCCCATATCCGCCGGTTGTGCCCCCCGACGTGCTGCTGAAAGAGGAGCGTCCTGCCGTCGGGCGTCACCTCGGCCGGGTTCTGGAAGGTCTGGGGCGGCGCATCGGCCGGGACCGTGGTCAGCTGCTTTGCCACACCGGTGCCGTCGGCCCGGCGCAGCCAGAGCGGGGTCATGGTGCGGAGCGCCTCGCTGCGCTGGACCACCAGCGAGGCGCCATCGGGCATCCACACCGCCGCGAAGTCGTTGGGGGTGAGGCCGGAGAGATCGCGCGCCGTTCGCCGCTGGATGTCCCAGACCCAGAGGCGGCTGCGATAGCCTATCTGGGTCGCGGTCGAGGGCCCCTGGTTCATTTGCACCACGAGCAGTTTGGCTCCATCGGGGGACCATCGCACGTCCCAGATGTTGCCGATCTGTTCCCCGTCGGGCGGCGACCGCGGGTCGCCGAGCAGCTCCTCGGCGCCCGCCCGGGTGACGATGGCGACGCGATCCCGGCGCGGCACGGTGTCGGGTTCACCCCGCACGTAGGCGAGGACGCCGCTCGCGCTCACGGCGAAGTGCCCCTGGGAAGGCTCCTGGTACCATCCAGTCATGACGTTCGGCTCCACCAGCCGCGGCGTCCCCATCACGCGGCGGGACTTGGGATCGAACGGCACGGCGTACAGCGCGCTGTCGCGCGCGTACAGCAGGTGACCGGTCGCCAGGTACCGGGGGTTATCGCCATTGGTGAGGAGCTTCGTGACCCGCCTGGTGCGCAGGTCGAGCACACTTATGCCGAGCGACTTGCCCGAACCGTCGTCGATCGCGAACAGGACCGCATCGCCCGACGGCAGCCACGAGGGATGGACGAGGAACATTTCCCCCTGCAATGAATCGCGGCTCAGCAGCAGCTCCGGGGTGCCGCCGTCTGCCGACACCCGGGAGAGGCCCCACCGGTTCACCATGGACGCGCCGAAGATGATCGTACCGTCGGGCCCCCACGCCACGCCATGCGCCACCTTCGCCTCGCAGAGGGGGAGCACGGTGGCATCGGACAGGCGCACCTTCTTCAGCTTGCCATCCGATTCGTCCACGAAGGCGAGCCACTGGCCGTCCGGAGAGAAGTCCGGGCCCTGGGCGTTGTCGATCCCCTTGATCGGCGCGGCCTCGAAGCTGTCGAGGCGGCGCAGGTAGATCCTGCCGGTGCCTCCGCCGCCGCTGACGAAGGCGAGCGTCTGGCCGTCTGGAGAGAACACCACCACGGGACTCGGCTGGTGGGAGGTGATGGCCAGAGCCGGTACCTGGATCGTGAGGCGCACGGGCTCCCCGCCGCGAGGCCGGGTGATGAGTGCGATCACCGCGATGATCGCCGCGACGAGCGCGACTGCGGCCCCGGTCCGCCACAATGCGAGCGACTGCAACCCTCGCTGGGCCGGGAGCGTGGAGCGGTGGGGTCCGCTCTCCCCCACCGCGGCCGCCGGGTCCGGGTGCTCCAGTGCCTCGGCGAACTGCCGAGCCGTCTGATAGCGATCGGCCGGCGACTTGGCCAGCGCCCGGCAGATGGCCGCCTCGACCCCCGCCGGTACCAGCTCGCGCACCGTCCGCAGGCTCGGCATCGGATTGCTGAGCTTGCGCGAGGTGATCGCCTGCAGGGTCGCCCCGGTGAACGGCGGTTCTCCCGCCAGCAGCTCGTAGAGCACGCAGGCCAGGCTGTACAGATCGCTCCGCGCATCCAGCGCCCGGTCCCCCGCTCCCTGCTCGGGGCTCATGTAGTGCGGGGTGCCGAGTGAGAGGCCGGTCTCCGTGAGGCGACTGCCGCCGGCCTGCTCCAGGGCCAGCGCAATCCCAAAATCGGCGACCAGCGCCTGCCCGTCGTGGAGCAGGATGTTTTCGGGCTTGATGTCGCGGTGGATGACGCCGTGGCGGTGAGCGTAGTCGAGGGCGCTGGCGACTTCGGTGGTGATGCGTACCGCATCGGGGATGGGGAGCTGCTTCTCGCGATTCAGCCGGTCGCGGAGCGACTCACCCTCGATGAACGGCATGACATAGAACAGGTACGGGCTGGGCCTGTCCGGCCCGGCGCCGGCCTGCCCCGAGTCAAACAGCGGGAGGATGTGGGGGTGTTGCAGGTTGGCGGTGGTCTCGATCTCCTTGAGGAACCGATCGGGGCCGAGGATGGCGGCGAGTTCGGGGCGGAGGACCTTGAGCGCGACCTCCCGATTGTGCTTCAGGTCCTTGGCCAGATAGACGGTGGCCATCCCGCCGGCGCCCAACTCGCGCTCGAGATGGTAACGGTCCTGTAGTGCGTCAGCCAAACCAGCCGGGACGGCGGCCACGGGAGGTGACCTGAGTCGGTGAGGGGTGAACTAATCTGGGAATCGGCGAAGCAGCACGCCAGCCGGGAGCTCCTATGCGGCGAACTACAGCCGAAACTTCAGACAACCCTCATTCAAGCCTCATTTGCTGCTCGGATCATCGCAAATCCCGCGGCCTCGTTTCTCTCTAACTGCGGATCCCTCGGTGCGCTTTCATTGAGCTCCTTCGCTCACCTCAGGCTCCGTAGGGCTGGCCGCACTCCGGGCAGACTTGGGGATCCCGTCGGCCTCGACGCCGCAGTGCCCGCACTTGCGCTTAGCCGCGATGGGCGTGCCGCACTCGGGGCAGAACTTCCCGCCCTGCGTCTTGGCCCCGCACTTGGGGCACACGGCCGAGGAAACCTGGGCCAGATCCCGCTGGCCGAGGTAGTTCACGCTCTTGGCCTTCTCCATGGCCTGGTCGCGGGCGGCCTGGGCCTGGGCCGAGGCGATCTCCTCGTCGAGATCCGGCGCGCAGGACTCGCAGAGCCCCGCCTTCTGGTTCCAGCACACCGGCTCGCAGACCCAGTTGCCGCAGCGGGTGCACTGCTTGAAGAGCGGGCTGATCTCCCGGACCGCGGCGTCGAGGGCGGCGTCGTGCTGGGGGCCGGCCGCCATGGCCTGGAGGGAATCGGCGGTCTGGGCCGCGCGGCCGAAGATCCCGCCGAAGAGGGAAGCGGCGACGTTTGCCGCGGCGGCGGCCGCACCAAGCTTGTTGGCCTGGAAGGTGGACATATAGCCGTTACCGCACTTCTCACAGACAAATTTGAACTGGAAGCCGCGCTGCGAGGACAGGTCCTGGTAGTTATTGGTGAACGGGATATTGGCCATGGACGGGCTCCTTTGCGCCCTAAGCTGCGGCGGGAGGGAGGGGGCGTCAAGCGCGGCCTCCAGTCTCTCGTCTCCCGCTCTAGCCAGAGCCTGCCGTCATCCCTAGTCTTGGGCTGTCTCCCGACACCCGAGGTCCCCGCTGGCCGAGACTATTCCCCTTCTTCGCGCTGCCCTCGCCGATCGCTACCGCCTGGAGCGGGAGCTGGGTCGCGGCGGGATGGCCACGGTCTTCCTCGCCCACGACCTGAAGCACGATCGTCCGGTGGCGCTCAAGGTGCTCCACCCCGAGTTGGCCGCCGCCCTTGGGTCTGGAGGGGCGAGGGCCCTCTCTTCGTCCTCGGCGTCCTGGAGCAGGGACGCATCGCCGAAGCTCTGGGCGAGCGTCAGAAGGCGAAAGACTCGTACCAGTTCGTGGTCGAGGTCTGGCGCCGAGCCGACCCCGAGCTACAGTCCTTTGTGCTCGAGGCGCGGAACCCGCTGGCTCGGCTGAAGAGAGAATGACATTGGCTGCCGGGGTCATGGCTTGCAGCGGAGCCGGGTCGCGTCGCCGAGGGCGGCAAAGAGTCCTGGTTCGAGTCCAGGAGGGGCAATCAAGCCCGACAACGACTCAGCCGTTGTCGGGCTTGTCCTATCCGCGGGGTGACTGAGTTTCTGAGTCCTTGAGCTTTTCTCCGTCCGGTTGTTGATAGCAGGTGAGCAGGGTGTGATGTCCTTCCACCCCCAGCGGCTGTCAATATTCTCTACCCGGGTCCCACTCTGGGTGGACACCCATCCAGCCAGGCCCGTTCCGCCGGATCGAATACCCGGGAGCGGGTGAGGAAGCGGACGCCGAGGGGCGCTTCCACCGAGAAGCCGCTGCCGCGCCCCGGGACCACGTCGATCAGCAGCTGGGTATGGCGCCAGAGCTCGAACTGCTCCGCGCCGATGTAGAACGGGGTTCCCCCGATCTCGCCGAGCAGCACGTCGCGGGAACCGATCCGGAACTCGCCCCGCGGATAACACATGGGGGCGCTGCCGTCGCA
>JBGPJS010000202.1:0-7016 GCA_041485505.1 Gemmatimonadota bacterium
CATCGCCCCGCTGTTCCTGCTGGGCGGCGCTGACTATCTGAAGGCACTAACCGAGCCCCAACTGCAGGCGCTGGCCCTGGTCTTCCTCAACCTGAATGCCCTGGGCGCCGGGCTCGCCATGGCATTCTTCGGCTTCTCCACCATCCTCTCTGGCTACCTCGTCTTGCGCTCCACGTTCCTCCCCCACCTCCTCGGCGTGCTTGGCGTGATCGCCGGGCTCGGCTGGCTGACCTTTCTCTGGCTCCCGCTCGGCCTCCGTCTCGCCCCCTACATCACGGCGTTCGCCCTGGTCGCTGCGGCGGCGAAGATCGGCTGGCTCCTGGTGGTCGGGGTGGATGAGGAGAAGTGGAAGGAGCAGGCGGCCCTAGCGGCGGGATCGGTGTGGCGGTGAGTGGGGCGGGTGGCATCGCGCAGACAGCAGTAGTGTCGTACGACCGCTAGTGGGCACGGACCTGCACCGTGCGCGTCTCCAGGAGCCAGCGGACGATATCGTCGACTGCGGAGGGACCCGACTGGCTGAATAGATAGTCCAGGTGCTGGGTGGTCCGCCTGCTCTGGCGGGGGAGCCAGGTCGCGAGCGCCGCATCACTGATCCGGTCGACTGTTCCGTCTGACCAGGCCTCGAACTCCGGGAGGGTCGCGGTATGCAGATGGGTGAGGGCTGATCGGGTGACACCGCCCACCGTGCCCCGATCTTTCCGGCTCGCTACCCCAAGCGCCCGGCCGGCGAGGACGATGACCCGCTCGAGGGCAGCCTCGCCAAAGAAGGCGGGGGTTAGAAGGACCTCGGTCTCCTCGGCCCATTGCCCCCCCTGACGGACCAGTGACTTGGGCAGGCGGGTCAGCAGTTGACGGAGCGCGCGGTGTCCAGGAGTCACGATGTTCAGAAACTCATTCAGCGACCCGGCCTCGTCCCCTGTGATGCGCTCCTCCGTCCGCTCTTCACTCACGAGAGCGATACCGGCGGACAAGGCTCGCACCGTGATCGGGGCGGTTGCGCCGGGAAAACACCCTGCGGCCCCGCCGGTCCCATCAACCCCGTGTTGCTCAGCGGCATGACTCTCCCAATGGGCGTAACAGATCACGCCGTGGGCCCCGGCGCAACCGCAGAGCGCGCCGTGAATACGCCCGCCCGGTGAAGAGCAGGTATTGGTGCAGATGGAGAACCCGCAAGTCCGACCGTTGGCCTGGTAGCCACACCTGGCGCAGTCCTGATGCGGTGCCCCGTAGGCGAAGTAACAGCTCATGACGACACTTTGCTCCTGAGCTTCTCGGCGAGAGCGGATCCCGCCGCCATGACCGCCTCCAGATTGCCGACTCCCACCAGGAAGGAGGCCGCCTTCTGGTTATACGACTGTGTGAGCTTGTAGATCACATCCAATCCGTTGAGATAGTTATCGTCGTAGGTGTGTTTCAAGTACTTCCTGTAATCCTCGTTGCGCAGGATATCGTCCATGGCCCGCTCGCCCAGTTCGGGCGGAGATTTCGGTTTGTCGGCGAGAAAGTGCCCGATGGCCTCCAGGTTGCTCGCCATCTCTCCATGCAGAATCCTGGCGACCTGTTCCGCCACCTGCAGGGTCGCGGTCTTCCGAGATTCTTCAGCCTCGAACGCCTTGTCCCTCCGGTTCTCTCTGCGGGTAATCACGTTCTGAAGCAGGAACCCCAGACCCGCGAAGACGGCACCGACCACCGTCGGAATCAGAACCTGAACATACCCGGAAAGACCGTGGTCCCTGGCCTTGACCACGACACCCGGGCTCAGGATGACCTGATGCAGTGCCTGCCCAGTCTGGTCGTGGTAGCGCACCCAGGCTACCAGCCGCAGCTGCCCCTCGCCCCGCGCCACGCCACAGAGTCGCACCGGACGGCCGTCCTCCGGGATCGTAGTCCACTCCCCCACGAAAGAGACGCCGGCTAATGTGGTTCCGCTCGTCGAGTCGGATGGGGTTGCACCACCTCCGCAACTCCGAGTCATGGCGACCGCGGTGGCGGGCGCGGCGACTCCGGTAATCCGAACGGTATCGATTCCCCACGCGGCGTTCGGCTGGAGGATGAACCATACGGTGAGCGAGTCACCGGGGGATACGGTCTCGCCTGGAGTCATCCAGACGAGCGGCGACACCCCGGCGACGGAATCGGCACCCGGAGCGCGCCCCCAGGTGGAGGTCGCGAGGGCCCAGAGCAGCACACCGGCGACTGGGATCAGCACGGCACCCTCGAATCAAGGGACTTGGAGCATGACTAACCAATGGAGTCTGGCGGGATATTGCGCAAGGGGATAGAGCGCCTGCGCCGGGGGGGGTCCGTCCGTTTCCCATGGCGCAATCCCGCAGCAAGGAGCCCTAGCGACGACATCGCCCTTCCTCGTGGCACCGCGCGGCACCCTCCGACCGCCCGACCGACAGGAACAAGACAATCACCGCTAAGGCGCGAAGAACGCAAAGAACTGCGCGGTATCCTTCGCGTTCTTAGCGCCTTCGCGGTTGGGGTTTTTCGGAGCTATCATGAGGCGGAGCGGGAGCCGCCAAGAGAGGCGCCTCTGAATAGGCTCAGTCGATAGGCGAGTAGATTGCCGCGGGCCCCAACTGCGGGGAACGGGGAACAGGGAACAGGGAACAGGTGCTCCGTACTTGAGAGCAGGTCCCGTTCTCCCGTTCCCCCTGCTTCAGGGGCCCTCGCAATGACAGAAAACAGTAAGCAGTGAGCGGTAAGGAGTGAGCGGGTCGTTCCTTGCTCCAACGACCTCCAATCAAGATTCGTCGGGAGTGGAGGGCTCCCGTGAACGGAACGATCCGCGTCGTCCGCGTTTTCCGGTTGTCATCCGCGGTAAGCAGTTGCGGAGCTCCCATGTCGAGGCAACTCCCCCTCTCCCGGCAAGGCGAGATCGAGATTGCCACGGGCCCCGACTGCGGGGAACAGGGAACAGGGTGCACCGTACTTGAGAGCAGGTCCCGTTCTCCCGTTCCCCGTTCTCCCGTTCCCCCTGCTTCAGGGGCCCTCGCAATCACCAAAACGCGTTGCATCCCATCGCCCCGGAGGCGGACGCCTGACCCCGACACCTGACACCTGAAACCTGACACCTGTTCCCATTTCCCTGTTCCCTGTTCCCCTTTCCCTGTTCCCCTCCAGCCGGGAAGGTGTATGTTCTCCCGCTGCCATCCCAGTCCCCGGTCACGAACCGACGCGCTCAGTGGGTCCCCGGTCCAGTCATCCGGACCACACCTTCAACCTTCCCGGAGGGACAGCATGCCGCATCGCTTCCGTATCACGACCACGCTCCTGCTGGCGTTCGCGGCGGGTGCCTGCAAGGGCGAAGGGTCGCTGGTGGAGGTCAAGGGACCCTGCGCCGAGGTGTTCAAGGCTCAGGTCTGCACCTGGGCCAGGACCGGAGGGAAGGGCCTGGTCGAAGCCGGCGCGGTGGTGCCGCTGGCGAGTATCGAGAATGCGCCGGGTAATCAGCCCATGGTGTGGCCACCCCGCGCCGCCGCCGAGCTCGACATGCCGGCCGCGGCGAGCGAGCAGGGCGGCCTCACTCAGCTGACTATGTACTGGGGAAGCCGGTGGCCATCCCCCAGTCTCGTTCCTGACGCCCCATTTCGACTTTCATTTCAATACCGTCCCCGCATCGGCCCGGGCGGCGATGGACTGCAAGGATCTGAGCAAGCCGGCCGTGCTCCCGGCCGGGTACCAACTCCCCGACGTCCCGCTGCCACCCGAAATGGCCGGGATGATGGGGGTACCGGCGCTGATCGGACTGTGCGTTCCGCAGATGGGAATGCACGCCATCCTGGCAACGGAAATCGAACGCAAGGATGCGTTCAGTGGGTCGATGGTGATCGGGTACTACCAGGGAAAGCCGATCTTCATCGAGCCGATGCTCACCAAGGCGATGCTGCTGGAGAAGCGGTCGTTCGATCTGCCGATGCCGGAGGTGCCGGGGATGACCGGCCCCCACCCGACCAGGTTCCGGGCTGAGTACGACAGCACTCAGCAGGCCTATCGGTTCACCCTTTCGGGATTCACGCCGCCGAGCTGAGGGCGGGCGGACCCTAAAGGGCTCCCTCGCGGCCGGAGCGTGCTGTTTGTTGGAGGCACGCTCGAGGGCCGCTCGGTCGCGGTGGGACCGTGGGACCGTGGGACCGAATGACCGAAACACGGGAGAACAGGGAACGGGAGAACGGGGGACGGGGACCGTCTGACCGTCTGACCGTCCGACCGTCCGACCGTCCGATGCAGGAAAGGTGATACCGCCCTTTTTCCCTTTCCCTGTTCCCCGTTCCCTTTCCCTGTTCCCTTCACCCAATCGACGGTACCATGTCCGAGATGGACCACTCCGCCCGGCTGCAGGCGGGTCTCACCGGCCACTACCGGATCGAACGGAAACTCGGCGCCGGAGGCATGGCGACGGTCTATCTGGCCCGCGATCTCAAGCACGATCGCGAGGTCGCCATCAAGGTGCTGCATCCGGAGCTGGGTGCCGTGCTCGGCGGCGATCGGTTCCTGAGCGAGGTCAAGACCACCGCCAGGCTGCAGCATCCGCATATTCTGCCGCTGCTCGATTCGGGCGAGGCTGAGGGTCTGCTCTACTACGTCATGCCGTACGTCACCGGCGAGACCCTCCGGGCCCGGCTGGAGCGGGAGCGCCAGCTCCCCATCGACGACACGCTCCACATCGCGCGCGAGGTGGCCGACGCCCTGGGCGCCGCGCACGCCCTGGGGATCATCCACCGGGACATCAAGCCGGAGAACATCCTGCTGCAGGGCGGTCACGCCCTGGTGGCCGACTTCGGGATTGCACTCGCGGTGCAGAGCGCAGGCGGGGCCCGGATGACCCAGACCGGCCTCTCGCTGGGCACCCCGGAGTACATGTCGCCGGAGCAGGCGATCGGTGAGAAGGCGATCGATCTGCGCTCGGACATCTACGCCCTCGGCGCGGTGACCTACGAGATGCTGGTCGGCGAGGCGCCGTTCACCGGGGCCACCGTACAGGCGATCGTGGCCAAGGTGATCAGCGCCGATCCCCAGGCGCCGACGGTGATCCGGAAGACCATCCCGGCCCATGTCGAGCGCGCGGTGCTTCGGGCCCTGGCCAAGCTCCCGGCCGACCGCTTCGGCGGCGCGGCGGAGTTCATCGCAGCCCTGAGCGGGGCGGCGCTACCGGCACCGGAGGCTCCCGTCCCCCGCCGGCCGACCCGGCGCTGGCCCATCCCCGCTGCCGTACTCCTCAGTGTGGCCGCGGGCGGGCTCCTGCTGGGCCGACTCTGGAGTCGGGCACCGGTCTCCCCGAGCGGGACCGGCGGCTTGATCGATGTCAGCGTGACCCTGCCGGACTCGGTCAGCATCGAGCCGCTGGCGCCGATCCCCGAAGGCGAAGTCGCCATCGCGCTCTCCCCCGACGCCTCGATGCTGGTGCTGGTGGGGCGCACGGCGGGCGGGACCCGGCTCTTCCTGCGCCACCTGGGCGATGGCCGGCTGCTACCGCTCCCGGGGACCGAGCGCGGCTATGCACCTTTCTTCTCGCCGCGCGGGGATCAGATCGGCTTCGTCGCCGACGGCAGCCTCAAGCGGTATTCCCTGACCGAACAGCGGACCACGACCGTCACCAGCGCGCCGGGGGGCACTACCTGGGGCGGTGCCTGGGTCACCAACGATCGACTGGTCATCTCCCTCGGCCGCGCTACGGGGCTGCTGATCATCAGCGAGAATGGAGACTCGCTCGACGCGATTCCCTGCCACGGCAACTGCAGCGATCCGGAAGCCATGCCCGACGGGCGGCACGTCCTGGTCAGCAAGGGGGCCGAGCTCCTGGTGGTCGATCTGGAGCAGCGCAGCATCGCGCCGCTCCGCGGCCCGTCCGGGGCGGCCGAGGGGAACGGCTCTGCCGGGATGCGGGGCACCCTGCCCCGCTACGACGGCGACGGCCACCTGGTGTGGGTGGACACCGACGGCCGTCTGCTCGCCGCGAAGTTCGACCCGATCCGGTGCCAGTTTACCGGTTCCCCGGTTCCGCTGGCCGGCGACGTGCGGGTGGAGAGCGGGCGCGGCTCGGCGCAGTTCGCACTATCGAAGAACGGGATCCTGGCCTACGCCACCGGCCCGCTGATGTCGGTGGGGACCGTGGTGCGGGCGGATCGCACGGGGAAGGTCACGCCGCTCTCGATCCCGGCGGAGAACTACACGTCGCTGGAACTGGCTCACGACGGGCGGCGGCTGCTGGCCTCGGTAAGTCTCCCGACCGGCGATCAGTCCTTCGATATCATCGACATCACGACCGGGCGCAGCACCCCGTGGGCCATTGGCCGCGACCTGGCGGGCCGGCCCGGCTGGTGGCCCGGCGAACGCAAGGTCACGTTCCGGCGCGGCGACCGGTATTTCGGGTTCGACCCGGAGCTGACCGCGCCACCGGAGGCCCTCACCGTCCGGGCGCCCGGCTCCATCGTGGTGCTCCCCGACGGTGAGCGCTACCTGAGCTATGAGCAGGACACCGCGGTGGTGGCACGATTCGATGGTACCGGAGCGCCGCTCCGGATCGCCGCGCCGGGCGCGGGGTCACCGGCCATCAGCCCCGACGGACGCTGGCTGGTGAACGAGGAACAGGTGGGATCCGAAAGCGGTATGGTCGCCCATGCCCTGGACGGCAGCCAGCGCCGGGTGGTGATTGGCTCGAATACGCGCTTCAGCATGCCGTTCTGGGAGGTCGGATCATCGGAGCTGGTCGTCGCGGCCCAGAAGGTCAGCGACGGCTCGGACACCGACCCCTCCGGTACCGCGCAGGAGTTCTGGGGCGTGGGGTACACCCCCGGTGCGGCCCAGCCGTTCGGCGAGCCGCGGCTGCTCTTCCGAACCAACGTGGCAGATTTCCCCGGACGCAACTATTCGGTGGGGGGCGGCGGGAAGGTGTTCGTGTTCAAGCAGCACATCGCGACCCATCCGCTCCATGAAGTGCGGCTGCTGGTGAACTGGCACCAGCGGATGCGGTGAGGGGCAGAGGGGCAGGCGGGCAGGCGGGCAGGCGG
>JBGPJS010000203.1:0-6988 GCA_041485505.1 Gemmatimonadota bacterium
CGGCGGCCGCGGTGCTGGGCGCGCTCCTGGCCTACCGGTTCATCTACTTTCTCCTGCCCCTGTTCCTGGCGGCGATACTGCTCGCGCTCCAGGAAGCGGGTCGACGCGGGCGGCTCAGGCTGATCGAACGCAGGATCGCGCCGGACCAGCGGAGATCCGTTCTCCGATGACCGCCTCCTGGACTTACCCGATCTTGAGTGTCCTCGGTGTCAGCGCGCTCCCGCTTATGGGTGTCCTCGCTTTCGCCCTGCGTCAGGAGCGACTGCAGAAGATCGTACTGTATCTGGTGAGTCTCGCCGTGGGCGGGCTGCTCGGCGCGGCGCTCCTCCACCTGCTTCCGGAAGCCTTCGCCAGGGCCGGGGGGAGTACCGCGCCATCAGTCTATGTCCTGGTTGGCTTCGTGGGCTTCTTCGTGTTCGAGAAATTCCTCTGGACCCACCGGCACATCACGCCGGAGGCCGGCGCGGGGCTGCCTCCGCTCGCCATCCTCAACCTGGCCGGCGATGGTCTCCACAATTTCGTCGACGGGATGGTGATCGCGGCGAGTTTCTCGGCGAATCCGGCGCTCGGCCTGTCCACCACTCTCGCGGTGGTGCTGCATGAAGTGCCTCGCGAGCTGGGTGACTTCGGGGTCCTGATCTACAGCGGAATGTCCATCCGGAAAGCCGTGCTCTGGCATCTGGCCGCCGGTTCCATGGCGGTCGTCGGCACCCTCGTCACCCTCATCGTCGGACATTGGGTCAGCGGGATGACCGCCGCCCTGCTGCCGATGGCGGCGGGTAACTTCATTTATATCGCGGCGGCCGATCTGATTCCGGAGCTCCATCGGGAGCGCAGGATCTCGACCTCGGTGTGGCAGGTAGTCGTGGTGCTTCTGGGGATCGCCCTGATGGCCTCACCACTATGGGGAGGGTGACCGGGTTCCAGTGCCGCTACCGGTGGGCCAGTTGCCGCTCTGGCTCCTTGTCGGCTCGTCGAACCTCGGATCCCTCGGCCACAACCGCCGGCAATTCCTGTTCGGTCAGGGTCTCCTGTGCGAGGAGTCGCGCGGCCCCACTCTCCAGCGCGGCACGATTGGTCCGGAGGATGGCCGTGGCCCGCTCAAATGCCTGTTCCACCAGCGAGCGCACGGCGCACTCGATCTCACGCGCCGTCGCCTCACTCCACCGCCTCGGATCCAGCTCGGGGAGGAGTCTGGGCTGGAGGAACGGACTGGGAGCCTCGGCGTAGACCACCTGCCCGATAGTCGGGTCCATCCCGTAGCGAATCACCATGTCGCGCGCGATGTCGGTGGCCTTGGCCAGATCGTCGGCGGCGCCGGTGGACAGTTCGCCGAAGACCACCATCTCGGCGGCCCGCCCGCCCAGGAGCACCGCCAGCTTCCGCTCCAGTTCGGACCGCGTCACCAGGTAACGATCCTCGGTGGGACGCTGAAGGGTGTACCCCAGTGCGCCGATGCCACGCGGGATGATGGACACCTTGTGCACCGGATCGGTGCCGGGGAGTGCCCGGGCGACGAGCGCGTGGCCCATTTCGTGGTAGGCCACGACCGTCCGTTCCCGGGGGTTCATCAGCCGGTTCTTCTTTTCCAAGCCGGCGACGATGCGCTCGAGCGCCTCGGTCACATCCTGCATGGCGACAGCCGGGGCCGCCCGGCGGGTAGCGACCAGCGCCGCCTCGTTGACCAGGTTGGCCAGGTCTGCCCCCGTAAAGCCCGGGGTGAGCCCCGCGATCTGCTCGCGATCGAGCTCGGGTACCATCTTTACCCTCCTGAGGTGCACGCCGAGAATCTGGGCCCGGCCCACCTTATCGGGCCGGTCCACCAGCACCTGACGGTCGAATCGGCCGGCCCGGAGCAACGCCGGGTCGAGAATCTCGGGGCGGTTGGTCGCCGCGAGGAAGACCACGCCGCTCTCGGAGTTGAAGCCGTCCAGCTCCGCCAGGAGCTGGTTCAAGGTCTGTTCCTTCTCGTCGTTGGCCCCGGTCACAACGGGCACTCCGCGCACCCGCCCCAGCGCGTCGATCTCATCGATGAAGATGATGCAGGGCGCGCTGCGTCGAGCCTGCTCGAACAGGTCTCTCACCCGCGCCGCGCCGACCCCTACAAACATCTCGACGAATTCGGAGCCATTGATCGAGAAGAAAGGCACTTTGGCCTCTCCCGCGACCGCGCGGGCCAGCAGGGTCTTGCCGGTGCCCGGCGGTCCAACCAGCAGAATACCCTTGGGTAGCCGCGCGCCAAGCTGACCGTAGGACTTGGGATCCTTGAGGAAAGCGATGACCTCCCGAAGTTCACCCTTGGCCTCATCGACCCCGGCCACGTCGTCAAAGGTCACCTTCGTGTCCGTCTCCACGTAGACCTTGGCCTTGCTTTTCCCGATCGCCAGGACGCCCCCCTGCCGGGCGAAGCTCCGGCGGAGAACGAAGAACCAGAGACCGAAAAACAACAGGCTCGGAACCACCCAGGAGAGCAGGTCACGGAGGAAGGTGTTCTCCTGAACCCCGGAAAAAGCCACACCATACTTCGACAGTTCCTCCGCGAGCGCGGGCTCGACCCGGGTGGTGAGAATCTCGGAGCGACCATCCGGCAACGGGGTCTTGAGCCTGGCATGCAGGGTCGTCCCCGAGACATCCACGCGCTCGAGCCGACCGGTGACCAGGTACTCCCGGTAACTGCTGTAAGGGACCTCCGCGATGCGCATCCGGCTCTGCCGCATCTGCTGCAACACGATCATGCCAGCGATGGCGGCGAGCAGGTACCACAGGCTATAGGCGGTCTTCCTATTCATGATGCCGTTCCTCGGGGGCGCGGCCCGCTGGCCTGCGATTACCACACGGGAGAGGGGCAGGCGAGAACTAGAGGAGTAGCGCCGTGACACTGAAGCCGGCATGAACTCCGGTGGAGGACGATCCTCATGCCGCGCGAACGGCGCTTCAGCCTCGCTTCAGACCGGCTTCACTCCGACTAGGGGACTATTGACAGCACCGACAGGTCCGGGGTCACCGATGAGGAGGGCGACACCATGAATGCCACTATCACTTCCAGTGTGGAACGGGAAGCGCTGCTTCCCCTGGGCCGAGTTCGGGTCCCGGGAATTCTCTCCATTCCCGCCGACGCCAAGGGTCTGGTGCTCTTCGCGCACGGGAGCGGCAGCGGACGCCTGAGTCCGCGGAATCAACTCGTGGCCACGGAACTGCGGCGGGCGGGACTGGGGACCCTGCTCTTCGATATGCTCACCGAGGACGAGGCGAAGGAGCGGGCCAACGTATTTGACATCCCGCTGCTGGCCGAGCGGCTACTCGCCGCCACGACCTGGGCGCGGAGCCAGCCGGAGTGCGCCGAACTTCCCCTGGGTTACTTCGGTGCCAGCACCGGTGCGGCCGCCGCGCTAGTCGCCGTGGCACAGTCGAGGACGGCCATCGGGGCCATCGTCTCGCGAGGAGGACGACCGGATCTGGCCGGGGCGTACTTAAGGGAGGTCAAGGTACCAACGCTGCTCATCGTCGGCGGATTGGACGAGCCGGTGATCGGATTGAATCACCTGGCGCTGGATCAGCTGGGCGGGTTCAAGCGGCTGGTGATCATCCCGGGCGCCAGGCACCTCTTCGAAGAGCCGGGGAAGCTGGAAGTGGTGGCGGCGAAGGCCGCGGAGTGGTTCGCCCAGCACCTGGGCCACGCGCAAAAGACGACGGTATCGTAGGCTCCACGCCGGTCGGCTCAGCGAGGACATTCCACTCAGGAGGATTGATGCCGGGCCGCAAGAAGAAGACCCCCGACCGTGGGAAGAAGTCGTCCGGGAAATCCGGCAAGCCGGCAAAGGCGACCGGGGGGAAGTCGAGCGCGCTGGTTGCGGTCTCCGCTGGAACGGAGCAGCTGGTCATCAGAATCCAGGAAGACCCGGAGGCGGCCCGTGCCGAGAGCCCCTCGAGCCAGACCGGTGGCGGGGACGTTTTGTATTGAAGTGTTCGGGTTCGGCGGGTGAACCGAAGCGGTCGCCCTGTCAGGCGTGCAATGGCACCCGATCGGAGTGGAGAAGGGCGTCCTGCCGGGCCAGATCGGCGACCGTGACCAGGAAAGCCTCGAACTCGGTGGAAATGGCGAAGGTGTGATCGGCCCCCGCTTGCCGGTAGTGCCGGCGATCGCTTGACTCCATGTCCTCCGACAGGACGACAATGATGGGCCGAGGAGTGACTACCTTCAGTTGGCCGAGTGTCTCCAGGGCGTTTCTTGCCGAATCAACGAGGTCGAGGATCAGGAGTTCGGGGACAAGAGTCCGGATCACCGCAACGGTGAAAAGAGAACAGTCGGCCCTTCCGATCAGGTTCACCTCGGGGATGGCAGCGAGGAATCCAGCGAGGCGGTCGCGCACCAGGGGAGAGTCATCGAGAATGAAGGTCCGCACACGGCCATCCTTCGGCATTACTTTGGCGGGCATTGCGTAGCGGGGATAGCGCCAACATAGGCCCGATTCGCGGGCCCCGCAATCGGCAGAACTTAGGCAGATCCTGCCCGCGCAAACGTGAGGTTTTCTTCGCACCGGTTTCACACCGCGTTCACACCTGACGCATGCGCGGTTGGTCCTCCCCATGATTCCCGGCGGCGCTCGAAAGAGAACCACCGCTCCGCTCGTAGCGTACCCGGTTCCCCCCCTCTCCTTTGGCCGCATAGCAGGCCTGATCGGCGGCCCGCAACGCTTCCTGCATTGTTCCCTTCCCGGGAATGATGGGCGTCACCCCGATACTCACCCCGAGGCTGAAGGCTTCGCCGTTCCACACGAAGCGGTGGCCTTCGACCCCCCGCCGCAGATTCTCGGCGATCCGCCGGGCCTCCCCCGCGGGACAGAGCTCCAGCAGCACGGCAAACTCATCGCCGCCCAGTCGCGCGAGGGTATCCCGCTTTCGCATCAGTCCGCTCAGCAGCGCGCCGATTTGGCGGAGCATTTCATCTCCCGCCGCATGCCCGCAGGTGTCGTTGATGGGCTTGAAGCGATCAAGGTCGAGAAAGCAGAGACTGCTCTCGCCCCTGGTGCCGGCGCCCTCCAGAATCCGTTTGAGGCGGCGCTCGAATTCCGCCCGGTTGACCAGCCCGGTCAGGGCATCGTGTGACGCCTCGTGGAAAAGCCGGCGGGTCACCCGCCGCTGCTCGGTAACGTCGCGCAGCACTACCACCACGCCGGTGGCCACGCCCGCGCGGTTGCGGATGGGCGCGACCGAGTACCCCACTTCGAGTTCGCTCCCGTCCTGGCGCTTGAGCGAGTACTGCTCCGCCCCGCTCATGGCATGGCCTTCCCGCAGGCAGCGCGCCGCCGGACTCTCCGCCGCTGCCCCGGTCGCATCGGAGACGAGGGGGAGTGCCTCAGCCAGTGGCTTCCCCACTGCTTCTGACAGGGCACGGCCGATGAGCCGTTCCGCCACCGGATTGGCAAACTCGATCGTACCCGCCGCATCGGTCGTGATGACGGCATCTCCGATCGAGGCAAGGGTCACCAGCGCTCGCTCTTTTTCGCGGAATAGGGTCTCCTCGGCCCGTTTCCGCTCCGTGATGTCGCGGATCACCGCCAGGACCAGGGTCTGGCTCCCCGCGTCGAGCGGGCTCAGGCTGATGTCGGCGGGAAATTCGCTGCCATCCCGCCGCCGCGCCGCCAGGTTGATTCCGGCCCCCATCGGCCGGGGCCGGGGGGACGACCGGTACTCGGCCCGGTGGGCGACATGTGCGGGCCGGAACCGGTCCGGGATCAGCGTCTCCACCGGGTGGCCCAGGAGTTCCTCGCTTTTCCAGCCGAAGAGCCGCTCGGCTTGGGGGTTGAGGGTGAGGATGTTCCCGCCCCGGTCGACCACCATCATGGCGTCGGGGGCCGCGTCCAGCAGCCAGCGGAACCCCCGTTCCCGAAGGGTGTGTCCCTCAGGGGTGGCGCGGGTCTCGGGGGTCATCCAACCGGCACCGCCAGGGCCCGTACAATCTTCGGACGCGCCAGGCGCTCCGCGACCCCGGGAAGCGAGTCGGGATTGAGAGAGATCGAATCGATACCCAGGCGGGCGAGATACTCGGCGAACTCGGGGTAGTCGCTGGGCGCCTGGCCACAGATTCCCACCTTCCGGCCCTTGCGATGGGCAGTCTCGATCACCATCGCGATGAGCCGCTTCACCCCGGGGTCCCGCTCGTCGAAGATGTGGGCCAGCAGCTCCGAATCCCGGTCCACGCCGAGGGCGAGTTGGGTCAGATCGTTGGAGCCAATCGAGAACCCGTCGAACAGCCCGGCGAACTCCTCGGCGAGGATCACGTTGTTGGGAATCTCGCACATCACCCACACCTCGAGATCCCGTTCGCCCCGCCGGAGACCGCTCTTCTCCATTTCCGCGAGGACCCGACGGGCCTCATCGAGCGTCCGGCAGAAGGGGATCATCACCTTGAGATTGGTGAGCCCCATCGTCTCCCGGACTCGCCGGATGGCCGCGCATTCCAACGCGAAGGCCTCGCGGTAGCGTTCGTCGTAATACCGCGAGGCTCCGCGGAACCCGATCATCGGATTGGCCTCGACGGGCTCGAAGCCGGCCCCGCCGAGCAGCCCGGCATACTCGTTGGTCTTGAAGTCGGAAAAACGGACGATGACGGGCCGGGGATAGAACGCCGCGCTGATCTGGGAGATTCCGGAGGCCAGCCGGTCCACGAAGAACTCCGCCGGCGACGAGTATCCCTTGACCCGATCACGGATCCGGGTCAGGACTGCCGGGTCCTGGATCCGCTCCGGTTTGAGCAGCGCCATCGGATGAACCCCGATCCAGCTTGAGACGATGAACTCGATCCGCACCAGGCCCACGCCGGCACTCGGCAGCTGCGCCAGGTGAAAGGCGCGGTCCGGATTGCCAAGGTTCAGCATCAGCGGGACCGTAGAGACGGGGAGTCGCGCGGGATCGATTTCGAGCCGCTCAAAGGCGACCATCCCTTCGTAGACCCGGCCGTCGTCCCCCTCCGCGCAGGACACGGTGA